>NZ_JBHIPJ010000119.1:0-2925 GCF_042195945.1 Bartonella sp. AP30XZML
CATGGAATTGCCTAAAGAAGGACGCTTTATCAGTTCTGAATTCCCAATCTTGCGGGAAAACTTGACCAAAATTGATCAAGCCATTGCGGGTGTTGAGGACAAGGTAGACCAAAAAGCACCTTTACAACACACGCATACCATAAGTGATGTTGCAGATCTTGAAACAGCCCTCAATGGCAAAATGGCAGCGGATAAAACCTTCTCATTTGCTGATTTAAGCGATATCGAGGGGGCAAAAGATGCCGCCAACAATTATGTTCTCTATAAATCAAGCAATAATAACTTCACTTTTGGCAGTGCAATATCATTGTTAGGCGCACATCAACATAAAACAGAAGATATCGTGGGTCTTGACGATTTTAGAGCCAAGATCAATGAAGATCTCACAAGCTATGGACACCTCACAAGCCCAAATGAATGGCAAAGTTATAATAAATTTACCAGCAAAGTCACTATGAGTGGTGGCTTAGAACTGTTGGGTAATGCATCATTGAACCTCACCCATAATGGTGAAATAGTTACCAGTCTAAGCACAACCGGAAGCTTGCTTAAAGGACCTTTAAAAGTCGATGGAGATCTTGTTTATACGAAAGCGCAAGTGGATGCCGCCATTTTGTCACAAATAAAGAGTCTTAAAAAAGATTTGACCGATAAAATCACGAATTGGCCGGCTCTTGCTGATGCTGAACTGCTGTATACACAAAATGGAAAAATTCAATGGCCCGATTGGGTAACGGACCAAACCAAGGTTGAGATCCAAGCTTGGGGTGGTGGCGGTAGTGGTGGTGGAGCAGATACGCCAGGATTAGGAGGAGGTGGCGGCGGTGGCGGTTGTTCAGTCTGGTATGGCTATAAAGCCAGTTTAAACGGTCATCAAGATATTTTGATTGGTAAAGGAGGCGCTTCTGTTGCATCACGCAGTGCGACAGGAAATTCTGGAGGAACAACAGCTGTTGGAAAGAATTTTATTACGGCGACAGGAGGACATGGTGGTGGGGGTGCTTCTGCCTATCAATCTCACACGGGATTTGGTGGTGGTACGACTACCTACTATTCAGGCGGTGGCGGTGCTGGAGGAACAGGTGGAAACTTTGGTTTAGCAACGGATGAACATCCAGGAATTGCCAAAGGCGGAAATGGTTATGCTGGAACGAATGGAATTACGAGTAAAACAAGCGGTAATGGAGGCGATGCTGGAGGTGATACATCACGTGGTGGCTCTGGAGGAGTCGGCAAAGGTTCCTATAGTTCGGGAAAAGCAGGGCGTGGTTTTGGTGGTGGTGGTGCTGGCTCTCATGGAGATTCCTCTCCAAGCGGCGCTGGAGCTGATGGCGCTGTTCTTATAAGGTTATGGAAAGATTAAATACAAAACCAAAAATAGCGCAAGTCAAATTGATAGCTTTTGTATGAGCAGGCTTATATGTTTTTAAGTCCTTTTAAAGCTCTTTTAAAGCCCTTTAAAAGGGCTTTAACAGGCGTTGAGAATTGCTATGGCAAGGATTTGTTTAAGCGAGAGGATTACCAGACGATGTCCACACTGCTTGCACAATTAAAGGGAAAGTTTGTTCTGTCTCTCAATGATGTGCCAGAGATCCGAAAAACCTTTAGCCAATTTAAACTAAAAGAAGTGAATACATCTTATACATGTGGTTCAAATAATCCAATGCCGGCTCAAGAGCTGATCATCTCAAATTGCGATTTCTAAAACGAGAAATAATACATATTAAAGGGTCTTTAAATGATCTTTGAAGACCTTTTGAAACCCCTTAAAAATCTTTCAAAAAAATAAATTAGTATAAAACCTAAGCTATCAGACTTTCTAGTGGAATATTGAACTGTTGGTGCAAGTTTTTAATCATGCGCAGTGTTAATTTTCTTTTACCACTCAAGATTTCATAAACACGATTTAAATGACCAATCGCAGGAACGAGATCTTTAGCACTTAAGTTCATTTGTTCCATTCTAAATTTAATAGCTTCAATCGGGTGAGGAGGAGAAACAGGATAGTGTTCTGCTTCATACGCTTCAATCAACAACACAAGAACCTCCATTTGATCAAATTCTGGAGTATTCTCTTTAGGTTGATTGTCAAACATTGCAGACACAATTTCTAAAGCTTCTTGATAATCTCTTTCAGTGCGAAGTGGTTTGATATTCATTTCTTAAATTCCTTTAGTTCTACAGTATTAGCATCAATTGCATCATACTGTTTGTGTGTCCCTATAAATTTTATATAAAGCCAACCTGCTGGATAAAAGATTGAAACAACTAAACGATAATCATTGCCTCTAATATTAAAAACAACACGATTATTCTTTAATATGCTTGCATTTTTATACTTCTCTTTAATGTCATGAGGAGAACGCCACTGCGCATTTTTAGCTTCATCTACCCATGCTTTTAACGGTTGTTCAGCATCAGGATATCGAGCCCAAAAAGTTTGAAGTGTGGAGATTTTAACAATTTTCATAAGTTTATCCTGATTTTTATCAATCTTAGTACCATTTTGGGACCAAGTCAAGATATTTATAAAAAGAAAGTGCTTGTTGAAAACAAACCTTTCTCAAGAGCGGCTTTTTACCTCTCATTTTTCCCATTCATTTCATTAGCCAATATTTCAAAGGAGCATAAAGTATGGCAACAGGTTTTCTACACGGTGTTGAAGTCGTTGAAGTTGACGACGGCACCCGCCCCCTTCGCGCGGTACAATCGGCAGTTATCGGAATTGTTGGCACAGCGCCAGATGCGGATGAACGAGCCTTTCCTCTTAACACACCCGTTTTGGTAACGGGTTCTCTTTCACAAGCTGCAAAACTCGATAAAACGGGTAAGCGTCAAGGTACCTTACCCAATGCCCTTGATCTTATTTTTAAACAAGTAGGAGCAATTGTCGTTGTCGTGCGCGTGAACGAAGGTGACAACGAA
>NZ_JBHIPJ010000120.1:0-59028 GCF_042195945.1 Bartonella sp. AP30XZML
CTTTGTGGGTACAAAGATTGGCAAAAATCCTTACACTTTTGAGCAAATACCTCCTGGAAGTGGTCCTTGGAAAGAAGCAGGGCAA
The DNA here is from genome assembly GCF_042195945.1 of Bartonella sp. AP30XZML. Classification (NCBI taxonomy): domain Bacteria; kingdom Pseudomonadati; phylum Pseudomonadota; class Alphaproteobacteria; order Hyphomicrobiales; family Bartonellaceae; genus Bartonella; species Bartonella sp. AP30XZML. The sequence goes on from NZ_JBHIPJ010000120.1 coordinate 86, forward strand.
ATATTTAAGGGCTACCCAAGTGTCCATGCTTGTTATGGTAATGCAGGTTCAATATGTCGACAGGCTTATGGATTACCTAATCGTACGCCAATTTATTCAAAATATTCAGGAAGAAAAAAATGAAACAAATCTTGAAATTATTAAGTGGTCTCATTCTGTTAAATATTGTTGGATGTAACATCGACAAGCCTCCACCAGGAGTTTTGAGTGCATGGGAGAAACCTGGTGCAGATTTTACGGAGATAGGAAAAGCCTTGTTAGAATGTGGTATGCCAACCCCTTATGATGTTTTTCCAGAAAATAGAAAGCTAAGCATCAATGCAGAGGCTTCCATCGATGCTTGCATGATTCAAGCAGGATTCCACTACAAATGGGGAGGACCATATTGGTGTTATACTTTTAAAGAGAAAAACTTGCCGATTTGTCGTCCAGGTGCTGTCATACCACAGCGCAGTGTCAAGAAGCGCTTAAATAGCCCTTTTTGTAAAAGGTATAAAAATGCGGATGAATGCAAGCCTTAAGTGATGATCAACAATCCCCCTCCTTGCCTTCGCTTGGAATGGCGGGATTGTTTCCTCAATTAACCATTTCAATATTGTTCACTGTTGTTTTCAGCAGCGGTGACAGGAAATATCAATAGGTTTATGAGCTCTGTTTTATCGTAAATAAATCCATTGAAAGAGGGGAAAAATGAAGAAAATCTTAAAACTGTTGAGTTGTATAGCTCTGTTAAGTATCACTGGATGTGTTAACTCAATTCCCTCACTTTCTCCAGCATTATGGAGAAATAAAATACTTTTAGAATGTGGAGTACCGGACCTTAATAAGGTTGTGGCGCTAGATTTGAATCAATTTGCCAGTATTGAAATGTGTATGGCGCAATCAGGTTTTCGTCCTAGCTTTACAATACAAGAATGGTGTGAAAACCATAAATCGGACAATCTTCCCATATGTCGTCCTGGTGCTGTCATGCCTCAGCGAAGTGTTGAGAGACGCTTAAATAGCCCTTATTGTAAAAAGCATTCAGAACAACTTGAATGCNTGGTGCTGTCATGCCTCAGCGAAGTGTTGAGAGACGCTTAAATAGCCCTTATTGTAAAAAGCATTCAGAACAACTTGAATGCCAGCCTTAAGTCTTGCTTCAGCAGAGAAAGCCTTGAATTTACACCAAATAAAGCTCCAGGTTGATGAGTTTGAGAAAGCCTTGTCCGTTCTTACGTGACAAGGCTTTCTTTTTATGCCGCGTCATTATAACGTTGCTGTTTTGCTTGCTCAATGACATTGATAAGATCTGATTGTAACCAACGCGATAAAAAACCAAATTTTAAAGGTTTTGGCAAAGAGCCATTGGTTACATGACGGCGGAAAGTTGAGACACTCATATGAAGCAATTTTGCACTTTCACGGTCTGTTAAAAGAATATCATTTTCTGTCATTCTAAAATCCTTTCACTATAAAAACAAATCATAATCATTTATTAACCACATTTTGGTTCATTTAGAAAGATGTTTTATTTATAGAAAACAATATTTTATTATACAATTTCTAATGTGATAAATTATGACTCCTATTGAGAAAGAATGAGAGAGAAGAGAGAGAAAGTTATCCACAGATAATGGGGTTATTCACCCCATATCTTAAGATTGACCCGTGACATAAGCCGCCCATTTATCCATATAAACACGGCGCTGTTCTAGATAATCAGTACGACGATAGGCACGCTCTACTTTGCCGCCAACTGTATGACTTAGAATAGTTTCAGCGACCTCATAGGGGGCATCGGTTGTTTCAGCGAGCCAATCACGTAAACTAGAACGAAATCCATGGGGGCATGCCTCAATTTTATTGTCTCTCATATATTGAGCCATACAATTTGCAGCGAGGGGACCGCGACCTTTAGCAGAAAAGAAGAAATCATTGCGAGAAAGCAAGCGCGCTTGTTTTAAGATTTCTAATGCTTCTGATGATAGAGGCACGCGAAACTCTTCTGTAGTATCACGTCGACCTTTCATATTTTCAGCAGGGATTGTCCAGATATCGCCATCAACTTGGTCTTTATGAATATGACACAAAGGGTTGGTACGAACGCCTGTCAAAATAAGCAAACGCAAAGCCAGTTGTGTTAAGGTTGATGCTTCGCAAAGTGTTTTATAAAAGGCAGGGACATCTCTCCAATCCATAGCTGGAAAATTTTGCGTTTTATGGCGTTGTTTACCTAAGAGAGCGCGTGCTTTTTCTGTTGCTTGTAAATCAACATCCAAACCCAAAGCAGCCGCATGTTTGAGACAAATATTAAGGCGGGTAAGAGCTTTATCAGCTGTTGCTGCTTTTGTATGCCAAATGGGAGCAAGTGTATTGCGTATCTCTGTTTGTGTAATCTCTGAAACGGGGAGGCAACCTAATTTGGGGAGAATATGGAGTTTTAAGGGTAAAAACCAACGCCCATCTTTACCATCTCCTTTTAGTTCAGCTTTACGGCTTTCAAAAGCATCCAACGCGATATCTTTTAAATAATGGAGATTACTTATTGCCTCACGCTTTTGTTTATTGCGTTCTTTAATGGGGTCACGACCTTCACGAAGAACAGAGCACCACCCAGTTGCCAATTCACGGGCTTGTTTTAAAGAGACATCTCTCAAGGCACCCAAGCCCATTTCACGGCGCCGCCCATGAATGGTAAAACGGTAAATCCATTGAGCACCTCCATCTTTACGCTTATGGAGAAGCAAGCCGGCACCATCATTATATTTGCCAGCTCCCAATGTTGCGACAGCCCTTGCATTAAGACGATTCATAAGAACCATTTTTACTCCTTTCTGCTATAGTTTTTACCCACACGTCAGCCCCGCTTGTGGTGTGCAAGCAAGTGATATGAATTGATTCAAGATACACAGATTTAAGATGAGAGAATCTTACGTTATTCAGGATTCTCATTCAATATGAATAACGCTAGATTATGATTATAAATCAATGCATTACACACTGGTTGCGCGACAAATAAATATGTTTCTTCTTGTGTTGGTTGGTTACCTATTTATTTAAGCCGGCAAGATCTGAACACCATTAGCTCAAACTTAGCAAGAGAGATCTTAAAGCATAACAAGCAGGGTCAACGCTTGTGTGGGTGGAAACATGGTTAGAAAAAAATCCAAAAAATACACAGAGCTTACAGAAGCAGAAAAAGAAATGCTTCAAGAAATGATCATCACCTATCAAAGCGTGAAAATGATGTCTCGCTTGATGAAGTGGATAGCATTTTTTCTTTTTTTGCTTATCCTTGATTTTGCATGCCTCATGGATGCGATAGACAACATCTTCGCTCATTTGAAGCAGTGGTTCTCAAAGAATTAGAAAAACTGTCATACAAGCAAAAACTTCGAAAAATTCTTTTTACTATGAATTGGAGATCCAATCATAAGCGTAGTTCAGAATGCAAACCAAGTCGTAAGAGCTCGAGTGTTTTGGTATTCGGCTTTCGATAGATCAAAACTAAATCTGGCTTGATATGACAATCACGACAATTGCGCCATTGACCTGTTAGCGCATGATCTCTCCAATGCGCTTTTAGCGGTTCATTCTCCGCTAACGCTTTGACCACAAGCAGCAAATCCTTCTCTAGTGTATTAGCATACCTACCTTTGCTTTCACGTTTAAGGTCAGACCGGAATGAACGCGTATAGACAATATAGCAAGCTTAGGTTTTCTTTTCAGATTTACGCATTTCGGTTCTATCTTCGCGTATCATGGTCCTTAAGCTGTCTAATAATGTACGTTCGACGCATCCCATTTCGACATCCTCGATAGCTCGTAATGTTTCCGGATTTGGTTGAAAGATCCAAGCGGTAATGTACGATCTCTAGCAATGCGGGTCATAAACATGCGTACTACATCCGATACAGTTAAACCCGTAGACTTAATAACTGCACTTGCAATTTCTTGAACTTGATCAGGTATGCGGGCTTGAATTTTTCCCATTGCTAAATCCCCTATTCAATTGTAGCACAATGTACTGTACGTTAAGTCTATGTCAAGAGTTTCAACAATAGCTTTTCACAAGAGAACTTAGCAAAATTCAAAAAATTATTAGAGAAAGTTAGCAGAATAAGATATGTTTTGTAGAAGAATATTGGAAAATCCTATTCCCTAACCTTTATTTATGAACCCCATACTTAAAAAAACATATAAATCAATGTGATATATGAATAAAAAAGAGCATAATATCACTAAAAGAGTGTTATAGAAATGATGTGTCATGACGATTCTACCACTCGATAGTGCTTCGATAAGAGAGGCAATAGCGCTTCTTGAACAAGGGAAGTTAGTAGCATTACCAACGGAAACTGTTTATGGATTAGCGGGCGATGCAACCAATGGGAGAGCAATTTCTTCTATTTATTCTACAAAGGGTCGTCCGCAAATTAATCCTCTTATTGCGCATGTCAGCGGCATCGAAATGGCGGAACGTTATGTTAAAATTGACTTTCTTTCACGCCAATTAATGGAGGAATTTTGGCCAGGTCCTTTGACATTGGTTTTGCCTTTAAAGGAACAGCATAATATCCATCCTTTAACAACCTCTGGTTTGAATACCTTGGCTGTTCGTTTTCCAGACAGTCGTTTTGCGGAAGTGGTACAACATTTTGGCCGCCCACTTGCTGCTCCTAGTGCGAATCAATCGGGGCGTCTTAGCCCTACTTCAGCTGAGGCTGTTTTTGCATCTTTGGGGGAATCTGTTCCTTTGATATTGGACGGAGGACCTGCTAAAATAGGGCTGGAATCAACGATTATTAAAATTTGTGGTGAAAATATTTATCTTTTGCGTCCAGGGGGGCTTGCGGCTGATGAAATTGAAGAAGTTGTGGGGAAGCCTTTAAAACGGATAGATCAAAGGGCGGCGATTGAAGCTCCTGGGATGTTAAAGTCGCATTATGCTCCCAATGCCACGGTTCGTTTGAATGTAGAAAAGGTGGAAAATGGTGAAGCGCTTTTAGCATTTGGTTCAAAGCGTGTTATGGGGGCTGAAAATGCCGTTTCTATTTTAAACCTTAGCGAAGATGGAAAGTTAGAAGAGGCAGCCTCTCATTTATTTCAATATATGAAGGAATTAGATTCATTTAAAGTGAGATGTATCGCAGTAGAACCTATTCCATTATACGGATTAGGGGAGGCTATCAATGATCGTCTTATACGGGCTGCGGCTCCAAAGGAGAAATGAACATGGAGCAGGAATTAATTGAAGGGTTTAGGGAAATTGTTGGTGCTAAGCATGCTATAACAGATCAAGCGTTGATTGCACCGTATTTGCTTGAAGAGCGTGGGCTTTTTCATGGAAAAACACCTTTACTTTTACGTCCATCTTCTTGCGCAGAGGTCTCATCGATTATGCAGTTAGCGAGCAAAACGCGCACACCGATTGTGCCACAGGGTGGAAATACAGGGCTTGTGGGGGGACAACAACCAGATGAAAGAGGAGAGGGCGTTCTTTTATCCATGGAGCGATTAAATAAGATTAGAGCTATAAATATTGAAGGAAATTTTGTTGTTGTAGAGGCTGGTGTTATTTTACAGGATTTACAGAAAAAAGTGGATGAATCAGGTCGTTTTTTCCCTCTTTCTTTGGCATCTGAAGGTTCTTGCCAAGTAGGAGGAAATCTTTCGTCGAATGCTGGAGGGACAGCTGTTTTAGCCTATGGCAATATGCGTGATCTTTGTCTTGGTTTAGAAGTTGTTTTACCGGATGGGCGTATTTTAGATGATTTGCGTTTTGTTAAAAAAGACAATAGCGGTTACGATTTAAAAGATCTTTTTATTGGTGCAGAAGGTACATTGGGTGTTATAACCGCAGCCGTTTTGAAGATGTTTCCAAAAATAAAAGGAAAAGCTGTTGCTTTGGTGGGATTATATAGTCCGGCGAAGGCTTTAGAGTTTTTATCTCTGGCTCAAGAGTATGGAGGAGGGATGTTGACAGGTTTTGAGCTCATGGGAAATCTCAGTTTGCAAATGGCTTTAGATTATAAGATGTGTGAGAAGCCTCCTCTTCAGCGGAAACATGAATGGTATGTATTAATGAACATTTCATCGTTGCAAGGCAATGATGAGGCGTTATCGGTATTGAGTACTATTTTAGAAGAAGCTTTAAAGAATGCGGTGATAGAAGATGCAGTTGTTGCGCAATCTTTAAAACAGCAAGATTTTTTTTGGCAATTACGAGAAAGTATATCATTAGCACAAAAGTTAGCAGGAGGGTCCATTAAGCATGATATTGCAATCCCACTTGCTTCTATTCCTGATTTTATTGCTGAGGCAGCGCTTATTGTTGAGGATATTGCTCCAGGAGCACGGGTGATTTGTTTTGGACACATGGGCGATGGAAATTTACATTATAATATTACACAACCTGTAGGAGCTGATACGACAGTGTTCTTGCAGTTATGGTCAACAATGAATCATCGCATTCATAGTTTAGTGGTGGACTATAGAGGTGCATTTTCTGCTGAGCATGGAATTGGTCAGCTTAAGCGCGAAGAACTTCGTTCTTTTAAATCGCCTGTCGCATTGGATATTATGCAAGGGATTAAAAAAACGTTCGATCCTTTAGGGATAATGAATCCTGGAAAAGTATTATAATTCAAGAATGGTGATCATGCATTTTTGTTTAGATTTTAATAACCAAAAAAGAAACCAGTTGTTTTTTATTCAAACTTTTAATAATCCAATGAGAAAAAGCTGCTAAAGGGTGTATGTTATTTAAGATAAATTGGGATAATGTATATGGCTAATCAATGCTTTAATCAGGCAAAAGCGGTGCTTGAATTTCGGTTAGATCCGTGCCATTTGCCACAAACGACGACATATTTTTCATCCAAAACGGGTAATCAGGTTATTTGTTCGTTAAATGAGCGTGGTGTTTCTTTTAAAACAGATATGCCTTCAAGCTTATCGCATTTAATACCCCCTTATCATTTTCGAGGAATTGCAGCACGTACTGTAAAAACGCGTTCAGGAGAAAGAGCTGTTGCATTAGAATTACTTCATGCTGATGAGGAAGCTTGTATACCGCTTTTGGTTTCCAGAGATTTGAATAATGTTCTTCTGGATTGGCGGTTATGGGCGGATACTTATGACCTTCCCATGCTTATGATCAATGAAGATAATCGCATTCTGGTTGTAAAAGATCGTTCTGATTTACATCGATTTTTTGGTACAACAGCACATTCTAAACAAAAGCATTTTTTACTTCGTTATAGCAATCCGTTAGGCTTGCGTTTGGTGATTGCGAATCGAATTGCACTCCAGTAAATTAATATGCATTTATTTTTGTACGACCGTCAGCATTTATCTTGTTGTGCTGTAAAACATTGTTGTTTGGGGAGGTAACATAAGGCATGTAAACTTCACACATGAAGTGTTTTTAGAAGATATGGCGAATATTCTTAAGTTTGCTTGTAGGTCTTTGTGTAAGTGCAGCATATGAGTGGGAAGCAAGAGAAACCCGCTTAATGAGAATTCAGACCTTTACAGACGGGATTTGGTGCGACTTTTGGTTCTTGAAAACAAAGAGAAAGTCAATGATTGTAAATGAGAGTTTTTTGACACATACATTGGCAGCAGGAATCGATGATGTAAAACGCTTTTTTCAGAGAGGTAAAAACGGTTTTCATAACAATAGAAACTGTTTTTTTGCGGTATAATTTTGGGTTTTTGCCACATTATTAAAAACACCAGAAGATTACTGGAAGTGTTTTTGAATTTTTTTATAAATCATTTCTCCATGTTGAATGAAAGCTTTGAATATTGCAGAATATTCTTATTTCATCTCTCTTTTATAATCAAAATCATTTAGATAGAAAGGGTTATCGTAATATTGAGAATTGGAAAATACAATGATGGTATAGGTTTTTATTTTTATTCCAGAAAGCTGGCGGAATGGATTTATACTATTTGCAGGTAGTGTCGTAAAATGGGAATGATAAGCATGAGAGATATTGTTTAAGAATTTGTATGTGAATAACATAACTATCTTTTTTGGGCATTTCATTTTTCGTAAAAGCGGAATTTCACTAAAAACGCGATAAATAAAAGAAATGATAGTATATACGTTTTTCCTCAGGATTTTATAAGAAAGAAAGTGTTTATAAAAATGATGAGAAAATGCGTTTAAAGTAAAGACAACAGTAAAATGATTATTTTATATTACATCTTCAGATTCAGAAAATTTTCCTATTTTATCATGAGTAGATATCCTATTTACAATATTTGATTGTTCAAAGGAAAGCACACTCATTTTTTCAAAATTATGGTCAACGTAAAACAGTGAGAAAATTTTTGTATCATGCTCTTATATAAAATAAGAAAATCGTAAAAAAAGAATATTCAAAGGATTTAATTTTCTCGCGCAACGGCTCTCCATCCGATATCTCGACGAACAAAACCTTCTGGCCAATCAATACAATCAACAGCTTCATAAGCACGTTTTTGTGCATGGGTAATCGTTTTTCCTGTTGCTGTTATATTGAGTACACGTCCACCATTTGCAATGAGTTCTCCATCACGCAACACTGTACCAGCTTGAAAAACTTTCACATCGGGAAGAGTGTTTACTTGATCAACGTTACGGATAACAGTACCTTTTTGGGGAGAGTCTGGATAACCATTAGCAGCCATAACAACGGTGAGAGCTGTTTTTTCAGACCACCGAAGAGGCTTATTTTCAAGTTTTCCTTGAGCTGCAGCAAGAAAAATTGGCAAAATATCATCTTTGAGGCGCATCATTAAAACTTGACATTCAGGATCACCGAATCGTATGTTAAATTCAATTAATTCGGGTCCTTTTTGCGTTATCATTAATCCGACGAAGAGAATACCTTTAAAGGGGGAACCCATTTCTTTCATGCTTTTTAAAGCTGGTTCAACAATTTCTTTGAGAGTACGATTCACTATTTCTTGGGTCATGATGGGCGCTGGTGAATAAGCACCCATACCACCGGTGTTTGCTCCAGTATCCCCATCACCTACACGTTTATGATCTTGAGCAGATCCAAAAGGAAGAACAACTTTACCATCACAAAGGCAGAAGAAGCTTGCTTCTTCACCTTCAAGAAAAGATTCTACAACAATTTTGTTTCCTGCATCTCCAAATGTACTTTTGAAGCAGGCATCAACTGCGTTAAACGCTTCTTCCATAGTTGTTGCAACCACGACACCTTTGCCAGCTGCTAAGCCATCAGCTTTAATAACAATGGGAACACCTTGTTGCTGAATGTAAGCTTTAGCTTTAGAGGCATCATTAAAGCATTGGTAACTTCCTGTAGGAATGTTATTCTTCCGACATAAATCTTTTGTAAAGGCTTTTGAACCTTCTAGTTGAGCAGCTTTTTGAGTAGGACCAAATACACAGATGTTAGCGCTATTAAGAGAGTCTGTTATACCCGCCACCAAGGGTGCTTCTGGTCCTACAATTACAAGATCAATAGAATGTGCCTTACAAAAATCAATAACAAGGGGATGGTCATCAATGTTCAAATTAATATTTTCACCAAATTCTGTTGTTGCAGGATTTCCAGGAGCACAATATAACTTTGTTAGCAGTGGTGATGCTGCTATTTTCCATGCTAAAGCATGTTCTCGTCCACCTGAGCCAATAAGAAGAATATTCATTGCTTGCTCCTCTCATAAAAGATAATTAATCTCATCCCCTTCTCATAAGAATGAAATGTCTCTATCGCAAGACCAAAGGTAAATCATTTGATGAAAAAAAATAAAAATATCGCGCATGTTCAGTCCTATGATAGCCAAGGACGGGTTATGGATGCATCTTCCAAACAATGGGTCTACAGCTTCCTTCCCCGTTCTTTATGGTTTTATGCGCAATTGGCGCGTTGGGATCGGCCTATCGGTTGGCAATTGTTGATGTGGCCTTGTTTTTGGTCAACAACAATGGCTTTTTTCTCTTATAACATGCATTACGATATTCTTTTATCAATGTTTCTTCATTGGGTTTGGTATCTTTTTCTTTTTTTTCTGGGATCTATTGCTATGCGAGGGGCAGGATGTACTTGGAATGATCTTATTGACCATAAAATTGATGCTCAGGTAGAAAGGACACGTTCTCGCCCATTGCCAACAGGTCATGTGAGTCGGTTTCAAGCGAGAGTTTTTATCCTTGTGCAATGTTTTGTTGGTTTAGTCGTTTTATCACAATTTAATAGGTTTAGTTTTTTTCTAGGTATTTCGTCATTGATAGCTGTTGCATTTTATCCTTTTATGAAACGCGTAACATATTGGCCGCAGTTTTTTTTAGGCGTTGCATTTAATTGGGGGGCATTAATGGGGTGGGCTGTTGTCTTTGGAAGTTTAAGCTGGGCACCAATCTTGCTTTATGTGGGATCAATTTTGTGGACCATAGGATACGACACAATCTACGCACATCAAGATAAAGAAGATGACGTTACTGTTGGTGTCCGTTCTACGGCTCTTCTTTTTGGTAAAGCAACCAAGCGTGCTTTAGTATTTTTGTATGGTGGTTTTGTGATGTTCGTTAGTCTAGCATTTTATTTAGCTGGAGTTCCTGTTCTTAGTTTTTTGGGGATTTTTGTGGCAAGCATCCATATGTTTATTCAAATTAAAGTCATTGATATAGATGATAGTTCACAATGCCTCAGGCTTTTCAAATCTAATTCGCTTATTGGTTTTGTGATTTTTGCTGGTTTAGTATGTGGGGGTATATGGATGATATTTTATCCTGCGGTCTAAAAATAAGTTAGCTAAAATCATAGTTTCTACTGAATACAGTATGTTTTTTTAATAAGCTTGTTGCTAATCTATTTTTAAGCAATACAGTAGAAAATATCACCAATTAACCTTTACAGTGAAAATAAAATTCTTCTATTTAAATAAAATAAATCATCTTCTTTTAGAATTTTTCGAATAAAAAATATTTGTTTAATTGTTGCGAAGAAAAAATCTTCATAACGATGAAGTTTGAAGGATTAGGGATAAAGTTTTTGTCTTTTCCAATCGCTGTGTTCAACACAATCCCGTGTAAAAAGCAAACGATCATGTAAACGAAATGGGCGATCGCACCAGAACTCTATAGAAAGGGGTTTAACACGAAACCCAGACCAATAAGGTGGTCGTGGAATATTGCCTAGAGCATAACGCGCAGTATATTGAGCAATTGCTTTTTCGAGCACAAAACGATTGTCTAAAGGTTGAGATTGTTTAGAGGCCCATGCACCAATTCGACTACCACGTGGTCGCGATTGGAAATAGGCATCGGCTTCCTGTTGACTTACTTTTTCAACGATTCCTCTAATTCTGACTTGACGACGGAGTGATTTCCAATGAAAACCTAAGGATGCTTTCATTGATTTTAAAATTTCTTGTCCTTTACAGCTTTCATAATTGGTATAGAAGACGAATCCTTGGGGACTGTAGTCTTTGAGGAGAACCATACGAATATTAGGGAGTCCTGTTTCGTCAACTGTTGCTAATGCCATAGCATTCGGATCATTTATTTCACTTATCGTTGCCTCTTCAAGCCACTTTGCGAAAAGTTCAAAAGGTTTTTGCATTTTCATAAAATGATCATCTGTTGCTATTTTTGTGCTCATAGTTTCTCCAAATATCAGTGAGCATGGGTGAGGCATTTTCTCATTTACTTTATCATCAAGAAGTTACAGTACTATTTTTTCTTATTTTCAAAAAGCCAATGCTATCGTGTATTTCTATGGTAGTTTAATTATTTTTTACTTTAGCATAGACTACAAGGAGCTATATTAAATAAATGTCTCATTTTATCTGGTATTTTAGTTTATTGATAGACATATAAAGAGAAAAGAAGAAATTATTCTCTAGAATAGACTAATGAAGCTATAAGGGATATTGAACAACGTATCAGTTGATATTTTGAAAACGAAGAAATTGAAAAGAGGGCAATATGCGTGATCCCTACACGATTCTGGGTGTGGCACGTACCGCAAAATCGCAAGAGATTAAATCGGCATTTAGAAGATTAGCGAAGAAATATCATCCAGACCATAATAAAGATGATACAAAGGCTAAAGAGAAATTTGCTGAAATTAATCAAGCCTATGAAATTATAGGTGATAAAGATAAAAAGGCACAATTTGACCGAGGTGAAATTGATATGGAAGGAAAACCGCTTTATCAAGCCTATGGTGCTGGTGAAAATTTTAGCAATAAACAAAATCCCTTTTCAGGAAGAGCAAAGGGATTTGATTTTTCCTCTTCAGGTGGTGCAAGTTTTGATGCGAGTGATATTTTTCGGGATCTGTTTGGAGGAGGAGGTAGCTTTTCGAATTCCACACACTATAACCGTCCCCAACAAGGAGCACATGTTCGTGCTAATCTTGCCATAACATTAGAGCAGATGGTTGGCGCAGAAAAGGTGGAGGCTGTTTTTCCAAATGGAAAAAAGTTAAAAATTAAACTTCCAGATTATATTGAAGACGGACAGACTATTCGTTTAAAAGGTCAGGGAGAAGAGGTACCTCACGGGCAAGCAGGAGATGCGTTGATAACCATTCAGATTCAAAAACATCCTCGTTTTCGGGTTGAAGGAAAAGCACTCCATCTTGATTTACCAGTTTCTCTTAAACATGCTGTTTTGGGAGCAAAAGAAGAAGTTGAGACGTTGGAGGGGCGTGTGGTTTTAACGATTCCTGCGTGGTCAAGTTCTGATCGCGTTTTACGGTTGAAAGGGAAAGGGCTTCGTTTAAAAAATGGTACAAGAGATGATCTTTATGTGCATGTTCGCATTATGTTGCCGGGAGATGAAAATGCCGCCGCACTAGAACAGTTTTTGCAAATGCAACAAGATTAATTTTAAAAATTTTATATATAAAAGCGTAGTTTTTGTTTGATTTTAAACCAATTGCTTGAAGAAAAAGTTGACCTGTGTCATAGGCAGGTGAATAATACTAATTTTAAGTAACAATGGGGCAGTGCTGATGGCTAAGGGTAATGGTTTATTGTACGGTAAGCGTGGTTTAATTTTGGGGTTGGCCAATAATCGCTCCATCGCTTGGGGAATCGCTAAAGCGGCAAGTAGCGCAGGGGCAGAGCTTGCTTTTACCTATCAGGGTGAAGCAATGAAAAAGCGTGTCGAGCCTTTGGCTGAAGAATTAAAGGGATTTGTTTGTGGACATTGTGATGTTTCTGACAGTGTCTCTATTGATACGGTCTTTAGAGAAATAGAGAAGAAATGGGGAAAACTTGATTTTTTAGTTCATGCTATTGGTTTTTCTGATAAAGATGAATTAAGTGGTCGTTATATTGATATCAGCGAATCAAATTTTATGATGACGATGAATATTTCCGTTTATTCCCTAACAGCTCTAACGAAGCGTGCAGAAAAATTGATGCCAGATGGTGGTTCAATCTTGACACTAACCTATTATGGTGCAGAAAAGGTTGTTCCCAATTATAATGTAATGGGGGTTGCCAAAGCCGCTCTTGAAGCGAGCGTGAAATATTTAGCGGTAGATTTAGGTCCCCAAAATATTCGTGTTAATGCTATATCTGCTGGACCAATTAAAACGTTAGCGGCTTCTGGTATTGGTGATTTTCGTTATATTTTAAAATGGAATGAATATAATGCTCCATTACGTCGTACGGTAACAATTGAAGAGGTTGGTGATTCTGCGCTTTATTTTCTTTCAGATTTGTCTCGTTCTGTTACCGGTGAAGTCCATCATGTCGATTCGGGTTATAATATCATAGGTATGAAGGCAGTTGATGCACCAGACATTTCTGTCGTTAAAGAATAAAGTTTGGTTTATAAGATTTTATTAGACAGCAGTAATTTGACCAAATTTAAGGTGTCCAAGAGTATTTGGGAGAAAAGAGTTGTCTTGTGTATAGCACACAACATACGTTATCGTTGTATATATTTGACAGAGAAATGGATCTTTTTTCATGTCGCATAATACATTTGGTCATTTGTTTCGTGTAACAACATGGGGTGAAAGTCATGGTGCTGCTCTTGGTTGTGTCATTGATGGTTGTCCACCTGGAATTATTTTTACTCTTGCAGAAGTTCAAGCTTATCTTGATAAACGCAAGCCAGGACAATCAAAATATACAACGCAGCGCCGAGAACCAGATGAAGTAGAGGTCCTTTCAGGAGTTGTTGTTCAAGACGATGGAACGACATTGGTGACAACAGGTACACCAATTTCTCTGTTGATTCGAAATACAGATCAACGCTCTCAAGATTATGGAGCAATTGCTCATCAGTATCGTCCAGGACATGCGGATTATACTTATGATATTAAATATGGCATTCGTGATTTTCGAGGCGGGGGACGTGCTTCGGCACGGGAGACGGCAGCACGTGTTGCAGCAGGTGCATTTGCTCGTAAAATCGTTCCTGGTTTGATTGTACGAGGAGCAGTGATAGCAATTGGTCCTCATAATATTAATCGTGATCGTTGGGATTGGTCAGAGGTTGATAATAATCCTTTTTTTACAGCTGATGCAGAGATGGTTCACATTTTTAGTGACTATATCAGTAAACTCCGTAAAGAGGGGACATCTGTTGGTGCGGTTGTTGAGATCGTTGCAGAAAATGTTCCGGCAGGTTTAGGAGCCCCTATTTACGCAAAGCTTGATCAAGATATTGCCTCGTTACTTATGTCGATTAATGCGGTAAAAGGTGTGGAAATTGGTGATGGTTTTGCGGCAGCCCGCTTGAGGGGAGAAGAAAATGCCGATGAAATGCGAATGGGAAATGATGGAAAACCGCTTTTTTTATCCAATCATGCTGGTGGTATTTTAGGGGGAATATCGAGTGGACAGCCAATTGTTGCACGTTTTGCTGTAAAGCCTACTTCATCAATTTTAACACCTCGTCGTTCCATTGATGTTGATGGTCATGATATAGACGTTATAACAAAGGGACGTCATGATCCATGTGTTGGGATTCGTGCCGTTCCTGTTGGTGAGGCGATGGTTGCTTGTGCTATTGCTGACCATTATCTAAGACATCGCGGTCAAGTTGGGTGATTGAAAAGGTGAACAATGGCGTATGATGAAAAAAAAATTGTTTCTGCACTTAAAGCTTTTGAACGCGGTGAAATTGTTGTGGTGACAGATGATGATGACCGTGAAAATGAGGGTGATTTAACTGTTGCTGCAGCGCATTGTACAGAAGAAAAGATGGCGTTTATTCTTCGTCACACAACAGGTATTGTGTGCACACCTATGCCAAAAAAAGAAGCAAAACGGTTTAATCTTTCTCCTATGGTACCAGATAATAACTCTGCACATGGGACGCAATTTACGGTTACTGTTGATTTTAAACACGGCATAACAACAGGAATTTCAGCGCATGACCGTACATTAGCTGTACGTAATCTTGCGAATTCAAATGCAAGTGCGGATGATTTTGTTCGTCCAGGGCATGTTTTTCCTTTAATTGCGCATGAAGGGGGGGTGCTCATGCGTTCAGGTCACACGGAGGCCGCTGTTGATTTATGTAAATTATCTAATTTGCCGCCGGTTGGTGTTATCGGTGAATTAGTCAATGATGATGGAAGCGTTAAACATGGCGATCAGATTATGAAATTTGCGCAAGAACATCGGTTGCATATTATAACGGTTGCAGATTTAATTTCTTACCGCCAACGTAAGGAAATATTGATCAAGCATGTTGGAGAAATGCTTATTGAAACATCTGTAGGTCCCGCTATTGTTCAAAGTTATCAACTCCCTTGGGAAGTCGTTCAGCATATTGCAATTGTTTTTGGTGATGTCCGTGAGGGTGAGAATATTCCTGTGCATTTACATCATGAAAACATTATAAGTGACGTTTTTTGTCAAACTTCAGATATTATGGTGATGATGCGGCGTATGATGGAAAAAGAAAAACGTGGCGTATTTATTTATTTGCGTGAAGGATCTGTTATACAATCAACTGTTGGTATTCAAAACATGACAAGAAACAGTTCAGAAAACCATGTGCAGGCGATTGAACGCGAAGAAGAATGGCGCAAAATTGGTTTAGGATCACAAATTTTAAAATATTTAGGAATAGGCTCTGTTATTGTTTATGCTTCTAAAGAGCATCATTATGTAGGTTTGGAAGGTTTTGGAGTTCGTATATCCAGAACAGATATTTTTTGAGGTTCATATGAAAAAAGAGATACAAGAGGGGGATATTACGACCTTAAGCTTTGAGCAAGCGCTTAAGCAACTTGAAGTTATTGTCGAAAATTTGGAACGTGGCGATGTGCCTTTGGAACAATCCATTGATATTTATGAACGCGGTGAAGCGCTTAAAAAGCATTGTGAAAAACTCTTAAGAGTTGCTGAAGCTAAAGTTGAAAAAATCCAGCTTTCAGAAGAAGGTTCTCCAGAAGGAGTGGAACCACTTGATGCTAAATAATTTAAATCTTTTTGGATATTTATTGTGGGACTTAAGAGAAGCAATAACCTTAGTTTATAAATAGAAAGTTTTATTGATTTCTTTTTTATAAAATAAGTTAAAAATGAGGAAATTATAGCTCATCTCAAATAGAAAAGAGCATTTTTCAGTAAAAAAGATGCAAAACTGTAAATAAAAGAGTAGAGAAGATATATTTTTATCATTGTGTTTTCTTGAGTTAAGATAATAGAAAGGATTTTTTTTGTCTCAGGTCTTAACACCATTGCTTGACCGTGTTTGTTTTCCGCAAGATTTGCGGGCATTGCCTGAGTCTGATTTGGTACAGTTGGCTGATGAGTTGCGGACCGCAACAATTGATGCGGTTTCTGTAACAGGTGGTCATCTTGGCGCGGGACTTGGTGTTGTTGAGCTCACTGTTGCATTACATTATATTTTTAATACACCAGAGGATAGGATTATTTGGGATGTTGGTCATCAAACCTATCCACACAAGATTTTAACGGGGCGTAGAGAAAAAATTCGCACATTACGTCAAGAGGGCGGATTATCGGGTTTTACAAAACGTTCAGAAAGTGTGTATGATCCATTTGGAGCGGGGCATTCGTCTACTTCTATTTCAGCGGGGCTTGGTATGGCGGTGGCAAGTGCTTTGAAAGCAGAGACAAGACGCAATATCATAACTGTCATTGGTGATGGTGCAATGTCTGCGGGCATGGCTTATGAAGCAATGAACAACGCTGGTGCTTTGAATGCACGCTTGATTGTTGTTCTTAATGATAACGATATGTCTATAGCACCACCTACAGGTGCTATGAGTGCACATCTTGCACGATTAGTGTCTCGTCCTTCTTATCGTCATTTGCGTGAACGCGTAAAGATGTTGAGCGAAAAATTGCCAAAGTTTTTTTTGGATAAAGCCCGTCGTTCAGAGGAATTTGCGCGTGGCCTTTTGGTTGGGGGAACTTTATTTGATGAGCTTGGCTTTTATTATGTTGGCCCCATAGATGGGCACAATTTGGGGCATTTATTACCTGTTTTTAAAAATGTTCGTGAATATCCTAATGGTCCTGTTTTGGTGCATGTTGTAACCCATAAGGGAAAGGGATATCCACCTGCAGAGGCCTCGTCTGATAAATATCATGGTGTTAATCGTTTTGATGTCACGACAGGAAAACAGGTAAAAGCATCAAGTAATATTCTACCCTATACCAAGGTATTTTCTAAAGCTTTAATAGAAGAAGCTCGCCATGATGATAAGATTGTTGGCATAACAGCAGCGATGCCAACAGGGACAGGTCTTGATTCTTTTGCGAAAAAATTTTCTGAAAAAATGTTTGATGTTGGTATCGCTGAGCAACATGCCGTAACTTTTGCGGCAGGACTTGCTTGTGAAGGGTATAAGCCTTTTGTTGCAATTTATTCTACTTTTTTACAGCGTGCTTATGATCAAATTGTTCATGATGTATCAATTCAAAAATTACCGGTACGTTTTGCTATTGACCGAGCAGGTTTTGTGGGGGCAGATGGTGCAACACATGCTGGAAGTTTTGATATTGTTTTTTTGGCCACTCTTCCTGACTTTGTTGTTATGGCACCTTCTGATGAGCTTGAACTGATGCATATGGTGCGTACAGCTGCAGCTTATGATCAGGGACCAATTTCTTTTCGTTATCCGCGTGGTGAGGGGATTGGTATAGATTTACCGCAACGTGGTGAGTTATTAGAAATTGGAAAAGGGCGCGTTCTGCGTGAAGGAAATAGAATCGCTTTGGTTTGTTTTGGAACGCGGATGTCAGAAGTGTTGCAAGCTGCTGATGCGTTGGAGGCTGAAGGATTGTCTACAACGGTTGCAGATGCACGGTTTGCAAAACCTTTAGATAAGGATTTGATGCGTCGTTTGGCACGTGAGCATGAGGTATTGGTGACAATTGAAGAAGGGGCAATCGGTGGATTTGGAGCGCACATATTACAATTTTTAGCGCAAGAAGGGCTCTTAGAGCATGGTTTGAAAGTTCGTACACTAAAATTTCCTGATGAATATTTGAATCATGGTTCACCAGAAAAAGTTCTTTCACGTGTCGGACTTGACGCTATGGGTATTTTAAGCACGGTTTTTGCTGTTTTGGGACGCGAGATTCGAACAGAATAGAAAATTCGAGTATGAGATGGCTTCCAGAAAAAGACTCGATATTTTTTTAGTTGAAAAAAACTTTTTTACGACACGTTCACGCGCACGTGATGCAATTATGCGCCAAACTGTTAAAGTTAACGGAGAAATCGTTTTTAAAGCTGGGCAAATCGTTTTTGATGATGCAGAGATTACCGTTTGTGATCCAGCACAGAATTATGTTTCTCGGGCAGCGTTAAAATTGATTGCTGCACTTGATGCATTTCCAATTATAACAGATAAAGTGACAGCCATTGATGTTGGTGCATCAACAGGTGGTTTTACGCAAGTTCTCTTAGAGCGTGGAGCAGATCATGTCATTGCCGTTGATGTTGGGCATCATCAATTTGATAAACGTTTATTGGGCAACAGTGCTATAACGTTATTAGAAGGCTTGAATGTCAGAGATTTTAAACAGGAACATTTAGGTGGGCGAGAAATTGATCTTATCGTTTCAGATGTTAGCTTTATTTCGCTCAAACTTGCATTGCCTCCCGTGTTGTCTTTAGCCAAGAAGGGAGCCCAAGCTGTTTTACTGGTAAAGCCTCAGTTTGAGGTTGGTCGTAAACACTTTAGTAAGGGAGGAATATTAAGTCCATCAAGTGCTAAAAAAATTGCTGAGGCGCTTTTTGTTTGGTTAAATACACAAACAGGGTGGAGTGCAAAAAGTTTAATTTCTTCCCCTATTACAGGTGGTGATGGCAACGTGGAATATTTACTATTCGGAGAAAAACAAGAGTGAATGACAATGTCATAATCGATCATATCGGAGCAAATGGTTATGGTACTGCTAAGACGTCTCACGGCTTCGTTTCTGTTCCTTTTACTTTACCAGGAGAGTGTGCTGAAATTACGGTTCATGGAAAATATGCAACATATATAGCATTAAAAGAAAAATCATTAGAACGCATTGATACTCTTTGTCAGCATTTTGGAGAATGTGGAGGGTGTACTCTTCAGCATTGGCATATGGATGCTTATCGCGTATGGAAACAACAATTGGTTGTTGATGCGCTTAAAAAGTATGGACTTAATAATGTTGTTGCGCCTTTAATAGAATGTAAACCTTATAGCCGACGGCGGATTACTCTAACAGCATCTATGACCCCACAGGGGCAAAAAGTTGGTTTTAACCGTTATCTCTCTCATGAGATTGTAGCTCTTGAGGAATGTCCAGTAAGCCGTCCAGAGCTTATTTCTCAGTTGCATAATATTAGAGAGCTCTGTGCTTTTCTAAGCAGCTCTGCCAAACGGTTTCATGTTACGATAACATGTGTTGAAAATGGTTTAGATGTTGCTTTAAGCGGTTGCATTATACACCATGAATCACTTCGTCAGAAAATGATCAGTGCTGCTCTTTCATATGGGATTATACGTTTATCTGTTGACGGTGAAGTTTTGGTTGAACGAGAAAAACCAGAGATTTACTTTGGAGATGTCCGTGTTGAATTTCCTTCTGGTGGTTTTCTGCAAGCAACTTGTGAAGCTGAAAATATAATGGGCAATATTATTTTGACTCATTTTAAAAAAGTAAAGAATGCTGTTGATTTGTTTTCAGGGGTAGGAACATTTACCTTGCGTATGGCAAAAAAGATGAATGTTCATGCAGTAGAAAATAATGAAGATGCATTAAGAAATCTAAATACAGCAGCACGTTTTGCGACTGGTTTAAAAACGTTCACTTGTGAAAAACGTGATCTTTTCCGACATCCCCTTTCTGTAAAGGAACTTGAATGTTTTGAGAGTGTTGTTTTTGATCCTCCCCGTGCTGGTGCAGAGCAACAAGTACGTGAATTAGCGAAGACAACAGTATCACGTGTTGTGGCAATTTCTTGTAATCCTACTACATTTGCTCGTGATTTATCTCTTCTTGTTGCAGGGGGGTATACAGTAGAAAAAATCATACCGATTGATCAATTTTTATGGTCACCACATGTCGAAATTGTTGCTGTTTTGAGCAAAAAGAAAAAAAAGAAAGGTTGGAAACTTTAGCCTAATTTTTTTTAATGCTATGAAGATTTTTTAAAAGTTGACCTGTGTATTATTATAAAATCTCTCCAAAATTTATCTATAATAATAATCTTTTTCTCGTTGAGTTAAGAGCACTGAATGTAGAAAGTGTTTTTTTTCTTTTAAGCTTTTTTATTATGAAATATAAAAGACAAGTTACCCCACACAAAAAAACCACAAAAGACTAATGTATTACGAAGAAGATGTGTCTGAATAAGCCTGTGCCGTCGTTATATTTGCCATCCCCTAATGTTTCTTAAAACTCTTGGTACTTGAGACGGCCCATAAGAGGAATCTTTAGTTCTTTCTTGTACAGTTTTTATCCATATAACTCTCCCCGCCTGTAACGTATAAACGAATGATTTTGATTGATCCAACAGACACAGATTTAAAATGAGAGAATCTTACGGTATTCAAGGTTCTAATAAAATATGAATAACGCTAGATTATCTTTATAAATCAATTCATTGTAACATCCCCCTCACAAAATGGTCGTAATAGACGAGAAGGAGGCAATACTGGGAAGGAATGAGCAAGCTTATTCCTCTATAAGCGCAGTTCCACCGATTGTCATATTATTGATTCGAAGATGAGGTTGACCAACACCAACAGGGACATTTTGCCCTGCTTTTCCGCACATACCAATACCATTATCAAGTTTGCTATCATTGCCAATCATTGTAATACGTTTCATGGCATCTGGTCCATTACCGATAAGGGTTGCACCTTTAATAGGCGCTACAATTTTACCATTTTCTACTCTGTAAGCTTCAGTACATTCAAAGACGAACTTTCCAGAAGTGATATCAACTTGTCCTCCGCCAAATGAAACAGCGTAGATACCGTTTTTGAATGATGATAGAATTTCTTCAGGTGTTTTATCGCCTCCTAGCATGATCGTATTAGTCATCCGCGGCATTGGTGCATGTGCATAGGATTCACGCCGTCCATTTCCAGTTGGATTAACCCCCATAAGTCGAGCATTTAGTCTGTCTTGCATAAAGCCAACGAGTTTTCCATCTTCAATAAGAACATTATATCCTGATGGGGTTCCTTCATCATCAACAGTAAGTGAACCACGGCATTCGGGAATTGTACCATCATCAACAACTGTAACACCTTTTGCGGCAACTTGTTGGCCAAGAAGTCCAGCAAAAGCAGAAGTCTTTTTGCGGTTAAAGTCACCTTCCAATCCATGACCTACGGCTTCATGAAGCATAACACCGGGCCATCCATTGGCTAAAACAACATCAAATGTTCCTGCTGGCGCTGCTTCTGCTTCTAAATTTGTTAAAGCCATACGTAAGGCTTCATCTGCAGCTTTTTTCCAATTGTCTTCATGAATAAATTGGTTAAATGCTTGTCTCCCTCCACATCCATAAAAACCATTTTCACGTCGATTGCCTTCAGCTGCGACCACAGATATAGAAAGTCGCACAAGGGGACGAATATCACGAACCAAATAACCATCTGCACGTAAAATTTCAACATGTTGTAGCGAGCCGGAAAGAGAAACAGTCACCTGATGCAATTTATCATTTTTAGCACGTAAATAGGCATCAATTTTTTGCAAAAGAGCACTTTTTTCTTCAAATGATGGAGAATCAAGGGGATTATGCGGTTGATAAAGTCTTTTGTTTGTTTGTTGAGGTGCTATGCTATAAGTCCCTGCATGATTATTATAGGTAACAGCTTTAGCAGCTTCACTGGCACGTTTGAGTGCAGCAGCTGATAACTCACTAGAGTGAGCATATCCAGTAGCCTCTCCAGCAACAACGCGTAGTCCAAATCCCATATCTTGATGAAATGAGCCGTTTTTAAGCTGTCCATTATCAAATAAAAGAGCTTCGCTTTCTGTATACTCAAGGTAAAGCTCACCATCATCAGCATGATGAAGTGTTTCCTGTATAAGTGATTGCACTTTAGAGGAAGCAATATCAAAATGATCAATCAGCGATTTCATAAGAATTATCCTATTTTTATGGGGGCTTAGAAGATTTTTATCAATCTAATTTTAAGAATCTTTCAAAATATACGATGAGATTTTGATTGTTTAAAATGTATTGATTTCATTCATGTCGGTAAGGTTGCATAGGCGTCGCCAAGACCATGAAGGTCAACAAAACCTCCAATCCCTTGTTCAGGAGTTGTAAAGATAAAATAGGTTGCCATTTTTCCTTTTAAAAAGAGCTGCAATATGTCTTCTTTAAGAAAGGCTTCAGCAACACAATTATCACCAAGACAACGACGATATTCCATTCTGCCCATATTTTTATCGTCAATTTTAATTCCAACGCCAGGACGTAATTCAACGCGAATCGGAACAAAAACACGCATCAAGGCACCTTGCTTTTGAGGAAGTTTATAAAATGTAACGCGCAAGGTAATATCTTGACGCCCTTGTGTGTGAACGTTTTGTACAACTTCACACTGCATGTTAGGTGTACCTGGTGGTAGAGAACACACTTTTGTCCATGCACCATAGGTTTGTGGAGCAGGGACATCTTGTGCATAGGGTGTTTGTGCAAATGCATGACTGATAAAACTACTATAAAGTGTGTAAAGAACAGCACCAATAAAAAAAGTTTTTTTGAGTAATTTATAAAGTATCACAGAAAATCCTATCCGACTCAACACCCACAACCATGCATAGATTTACATAAAAAAATGAACTCCCCATAAAAAACTATAACACAAAATCAGTATTTACCCAAATATATTAATTCATATGATATATTTTTATGATACATTTGTAATGTGGAGAGAACGTTGATTGAAAAAATGTATTTTTATTGCCAATATTTCCATTTACTTTTAGGGGATACGTGCGAAAGAGATATTTCATATTTTCTTAAAAATACGATTGGTCTTAATTGGTCATTTCCATACGCTAGATAATATTTGTCAGATAATATTGGGTTTGTGAATGACAGAAATGGAAAAGGGCTTTGAGTGGAATGTCAGTTTCAGAAGAGTTATCTGTTGTGAATGGTAAATCAACGCCACCAAAATCCGGTATTGGTGATTACATCACATTATTAAAGCCACGTGTTATGTCTCTTGTGGTTTTTACGGCTCTGGTTGGTTTGCTTGTATCGCCTGTTCCTATCAATCCGTTGTATGGTTTTTTAGCAATTTTATGTATTGCTGTTGGCGGTGGTGGTGCGGGAGCATTGAATATGTGGTATGATGCTGACATTGATGCTGTGATGGAACGAACTAAAAAGCGTCCTATTCCCATGGGTAAAATCAGCTCCCAAAAGGCATTTATTTTTGGCATGGTTCTTTCTATGCTCTCGGTATTGGTTATGGGGAGCTTCATTAATTGGTTTGCGGCATTTTTTCTTGCGTTTACGATTTTCTTTTATGTCGTTATCTATACAATTTGGTTAAAGCGTATCACACCACAAAATATTGTTATTGGTGGTGCTTCTGGGGCTTTTCCACCAATGATTGGATGGTCCGTGACAACAGGGACAGTGAGTATTGATAGCTTTTTATTATTTTTAATCATTTTTATGTGGACCCCTCCTCACTTTTGGGCTCTTTCTTTATTTTCATCTCTTGATTATGAGGCTGCAGGTATCCCTATGATGCCTAATGTACGAGGTGAGCATTCAACAAAAAAACAGATTTTATTTTATACTGTTTTGATGGCATTATGCGCTGCTGCTCCGTGTTTTACTGGTCTTGGCGGAATTTTTTATGGTATTTTTTCAACAATTTTAAGCATTATCTTTATTTATTTTGCCTATCGTTTGTGGAAAGCTGATACACATAATGAAACTATTTTGATGGCCAAAAAAACGTTTTTCTTTTCATTACTTTATTTGGCAGCTATCTTTGGAATTCTTTTGATTGAATCTCTTGTTTGGTATTTTATCGCTCTTTAGTCGCGTAAAATGAAGGAGCAAATTTTAAAAGAGCTTTTCTTCAAGAAAATGCTGTAAGAAAATACGATAGAGTGTGTTCTTATACAAAAGATGATATTGCGCGTTTTTTTACATTGCTTATTCATGTATAATGATAGGTTGTTTGAATATGATAAAGCTATAGAGATTAAGGATGATTATGTCTGGACTTCCCCCTTTAACGATACGTCTTTGTGGTCCACGTGGATTTTGTGCAGGGGTTGATCGTGCTATCCAGATTGTTCTGCTTGCATTAAAAAAATATGGTGTTCCAGTATATGTTCGTCATGAAATTGTACACAACCGCTACGTGGTTGAGGGATTACAGCAACGGGGTGCTGTTTTTGTCGAAGAACTTAATGAGATTCCAGAAGAACATCGCAATCAACCAGTTGTTTTTTCTGCTCATGGTGTACCAAAATCTGTTTCAGAAGAAGCACGATGCTATAATTTGTTTTATCTCGACGCAACATGTCCGTTGGTCTCGAAAGTTCATAAACAAGCGATACGACATCAACGTCATGGTCGTCATGTTATATTGATTGGTCATGCTGGTCATCCTGAAGTGATAGGGACAATGGGACAGCTTGAAGAAGGGGTTGTGACGCTTATTGAAACGATAGAAGATGCTTTGCATTATCAACCCAATGATCCAGATAAATTAGGATTTGTTACACAAACAACGCTTTCTGTTGAAGATACTGCAGGAATTATCGATATATTACAACAACGTTTTCCTACATTAGCAGCCCCAGCGGCTGAATCAATTTGCTATGCTACAACGAATCGACAAGATGCGGTTAAAGCAGCGGCAAAGGGGAGTGATTTGTTTTTGATTGTTGGAGCACCAAATTCTTCTAATTCACGACGTTTAGTAGAGGTTGCCGAAAAGTCTGGTGCGCGACAAGCTATTTTAGTTCAGCGCGCTGATGAAATTAATTTTGAAAACCTAAAATCTCTTTCTATTGTCAGTCTTTCAGCAGGGGCTTCGGCTCCTGAAATTATTATTGATGAAATTATTTCAGCGTTTCGTGAGCGTTATGATGTCACAATAGAATTAGCTGAAACAGCGGTAGAAACGGAAAAATTTTTAGTGAGTCGCGAATTACGTGACGTCATTTTAACGTCTCAAGATATGGCTTTCGTCAATGGTCAAGCAAATAATGCAAAAAATGAAAATCAGAATACAGACATGTCTACAACGAAAGCAGAATAATGGCCGTTTATACAGATATTCACCCAAATGATTTAAAAGTGTTTTTAACACGTTATGCAATAGGATCACTTTTGTCTTATCAAGGTATAGAAGAGGGGATTGAAAATTCCAATTTTATGTTAGAGACAACACAAGGGCGATTTATTTTAACACTTTATGAAAAGCGTATTTCAGAAGATGATTTACCTTTTTTTTGTCGCTTGATGCAGCATTTAGGACAACGTGGAATTCCTTGTCCTAAACCTGTTATTCAAAATGATGGAATGATGATCTGTGAATTAGCAGGACGTCCTGCTGCTATTATTACTTTTCTGGAAGGAGAGTGGATCCGCCAGCCCAACATAGATCATTGTGGCGAAGTGGGGATGGGGTTAGCACAATTACATTTAGCAGGACAGGATTTTACACTCAGTCGTAAAAATACTCTTTCTGTTATGGATTGGCAGGTATTGTGGCAACGTTGTCAAACCAAAGAAGATGCATTGTTAAAAGAATTTGGACAAAAAATTGAGTTGGAATTGGCTTTTTTACAGGAAAATTGGCCGTTCAATTTACCAATAGGCATTATTCATGCAGATTTATTTAATGATAACGTTTTTTTTGTGAATCATCGTCTTTCTGGGATGATAGATTTCTATTTTGCTTGTAATGACTTTTTTGCTTATGATTTAGCGATCTGTTTAAATGCTTGGTGCTTTGAGCCTGATCATTCCTATAATCTTACCAAAGCACGTAAGTTATTGGAAAATTATCAAAAAATAAGACCATTGATCCCTTTAGAATTGGACAAGATGGTTTTATTAGCTCGTGGTGCGTCTCTACGTTTCTTACTCACACGTCTATATGATTGGTTTAATACACCGCCTAATAGCTTTGTTATTAAGAAAGATCCATGGGAGTATTGGCACAAGCTTTGTTTTTTCAGTAATGTAAATTCGCTAAGTGAATTAGGTTTTTAAATTTTATGGCAACTCAACAAAAAGTCGTTGAAATTTATACAGATGGTGCTTGCTCAGGGAATCCTGGAATTGGAGGGTGGGGGGCAATTTTACGCTGGAATGGTCATGAACGGGAGCTTTATGGCGGTAAGGTCCATACGACAAACAATCAAATGGAACTCATGGCGGCAATTTGTGCATTAAAGGTGCTTAAAGAGCCCTGTTTGGTCGATCTTTATACAGACTCAGTTTATGTACGTAACGGTATATCTAAGTGGATTGAAGATTGGAAAAAGAATAATTGGCGCACCGCATCAAAAAATCCTGTTAAAAATATGGAGCTATGGCAAGCTCTTGAGGATGCTAGTTCTTGTCATACAGTTAGATGGCACTGGGTAAAAGGGCATGCGGGACATCCAGAAAATGAACGCGCAGATGCCCTTGCTCGCAAAGCAATTACTCAATATCGTGAAAATGGACGTTTTCCAGCATAATTGCTGTTTGAGAGCTTTTTCTTTTATCACGGAGACGCAAGAGGGGTTGGCTGCGTATGGAATATGAATGTTCCACTTAAGGCGTGATCTTTAAAAGAAACTGTATAAAAAATTTTTTGGTTTATTTCTTCTGGTGCGAAATAGAGTGGAGCATTAAAGAGTGTATATTCTGCGTTATCACTGACTTTTCTTGCTGCTCCAATTTGCATTTCTCCTCCATCTAAAAAGAGAGAGGAAGGAGTGGTTTTGTTATTATTTTGTATTTTTATAAGAAGGGTACTGTTATTTTTTTCGGCACTTATTTTTAGTGCATTCTGCGCCATGCGTGGCAAAGAATCTTGCGCCTTTTTTAAGAAGGAAGCAGGAAGCTGTTTATTTTTAAGAGCAGATGGCGAAAAATCAAAGTTAACAGTAAATGGAAGACAGATTTTGTGACATAATCCAAGAGTGAAAGCACCACTTAAATTTTTGCTTGAACTAGAAAGATTGAAGGGCAATATTACTTTATCTTTATAACCTAATGACCAATCATTTTCTGTTTCAAAAAGCTGTGGAGTAGGATAAAAGATTTCATAAGAAATCTGTTGGTTGAAATTAAAAAATGGTGCCATGCCAGAATTACCTGGATTACGCCAGTAAGTTTTCCATCCTGGTTTAAGCTCAATTTCAATAATGCCTTCTCTTATTCCAGAAAGAGAAGGTTCAGTGATCGCTAATCGGATACGACCACCATCTGATTCATACCAAGATGTTGCGAAAAGCTGGAGTTTTTGTTCTGTTTGAGCATTTACAGGAATGTTAAGTAATTCTAAAACTATGAATGTTAGGCTTAAAGTAACTAAAAGCTTTTTATAAAAGAAAGTTGCGATATTTTGTAAATTTGTAAATATATAACTTTTTTTCATTGGAGTTTTATTTTCCTAGTGTGCTAAATGAACAAACTTTTATCATGTAAATTATGGAGAATAACAGATTAATGAAGCGGTGTAATGGCTTTTTAGGTGGACAATTACTCATAGCAATGCCTGGGATGAATGACAAACGCTTTATTCGTTCTGTTATTTATATTTGTGCGCATTCTGATGCCGGTGCGATGGGCATCATTCTCAATCAATTGCATCATATTGATTTTCCGGAGCTTTTGCTTCACTTAGGAATCATAGACAGTGGCCAAAAAAAAAGTCTTTCTGAACCAATAAAACAGTTTCCAGTTCGCTATGGTGGTCCTGTTGATCCTTCGCGTGGTTTTGTTCTTCATTCAGATGATTATGCTTGTGAAGAAACTGTTTTTATTGCAGATAAGATCTGTTTTACTACGACAATTGATATATTAAAAGCGATCAGTTGCGAACAAGGTCCGCAACATGCACTGGTCGCATTAGGCTATGCTGGATGGAAAGCGGGGCAACTTGAGGCAGAAATTTCTACAAATGGGTGGCTAATCAGTTCTACATCACCTAGTTTTCTTTTTGAAAGCGATTTAAGCTGCAAATATGATAAAAGTTTAACACGCATGGGTATCGATCCAACTTATCTTGCTTCTGAAATGGGACACGCGTAGAGTTTTTTCTAAGCTTTTTAACTTTATTTTATCCCTTATGTTTTTATTTTATAAGGGAAATGGCTCTGAACGAGCGTAATTAATTCTTCTATGGCAATCGGTTTTGTCACAAGTGTACTTTGAACATATTTACAGCCTTCTTGACGGAGGAAGATTGCTTCTTTTTCATTTTCAACACCTTCTGCGATAATTTGCAAATTAAGATCTGTTGCCATATTAATGATAGACTTTAGAACAATTTTCTTCTTAAGAGAGTCGATTGAGATAAGTGAACGATCAAGTTTAACCATATCAAATGGATAACGTACGAGATAGGTCAGAGACGAATAACCTGTTCCAAAATTATCGAGTGCGAGATTCATTCCAAGTGTTTTAATTTGTTCAAGAAAGTGCGCTGATTGTTCAGGATTATTTCTTAAGACAAATTCAGATATTTCAATCATCAGACGCCCTTTGTGGAGCGGATGGCGAAGCAAAGCGGCACGCAATTGACTGATAAAACGAGGATGAATCATTTCTGCGCTTGGTAAATTAATTGAAATAAAGAAAGATTGTTGGGAAAACTTTTCTTGTACATTTATAAGATCAATAATGGCATTATCGATGATAAATTGTGACAAATCCATAACAATTTGTTCATTTTCTACGATTTTTATGAAATCAGAGACATTTAAATTTCCATAAGTGGGATGATGCCATTCTACAATTGTTTCAAAACCAATAATATGTCCGTCTGATAAATTAAGAATAGGATGGTAGAGGATTTTCATCTCATTACGTTTTATGGCATAATGAACATCTTTCTCCAGAGTATTATGTTCGAGACCCAAAGTGCGAAAATTAGGACGAAAAGGTTCAATATGGTTCCCACCCATTTGTTTTGCGCGAATCATCGCTAACTCACTATCATTAAAAATATCTTTAGCCGTCGATCGGCTTTCACTCCATGTAACCAATCCGATAGAGGTTGAAAGGATTATTTTATTTTCTGAAAGTGAAATAGGTGCTGAAATTGTTTTGTGCAAATGATCTGCAAATGCTGCAATTTTTTGTGGTTCGGTTTCACTGAGTAAAATAATTGCAAAGCGGTCTGCTGAAAGACGCGATAAGGTGTCTTGAAAGTTAATAAGACGATTTAAACGACGTGCGATTATAAGCAGTACAGTATCCCCAACTGCTATGCCTAATTTGCGATTAATTTGGCGAAAATTGTCAAAATCAATCATAAAGACAGTCGGTCTAATTTTGATATTTGCTTTCGCTAAAGAGGTATAATTTTGTAGTCTATCAAAGAAAATTTGTTGGTTAGGAAGTCCGGTTAAGCTGTCGTGGATTGCATCATGCAATAAGCGTTCTTCGGATTTTTTATGGTTAGTAATATTGACAATGGTTCCAATGACACGTGTGATTTTTCCATCTTTTTGCATAGCCGGACGTGCACGAAGAGAAAACCAATGATAATAACCACCACCGGAAGAAAGCCGAAAAATTTGATCAATGCGCCCTTTTTTATTTTTAAGAATGATATCCAATACGGCTTGAAAGCGTTCACGATCATCATGGTGCAAGGCTGAAATCCAGTTGCGCATAGGTCCATTGAGGTTATGAATTTCAGTACCAAAAAGGGTTGCCATGTTTGGATGTACAACAATACGGTCACGCTCAATATTCCAATCCCAAATAATATTTCCAGCTCCCTTTGCTGCGAGTACTTGTTGTTCAAGGTCGGAAAATATTCCTTCATGGAAAGCGTCATTAGAAAAAGTTTGTTGCAGGACAGTAAAGCTTATGAGAAGAACAATGAGCACTAATCCCCCCGCTAATGCTGGCTGGATAATATCATTGTTTAAATGTCCAGCTATGCAGGCATAGGCTCCAACGCACCAAAAGCTAATGAGCAACCATGTTGGAATAAGCATAATGGCGCGGTCATAGCTTCTGATTGAGAAATAGATGATTAATATTATACCAAGCACAGCGGTAAGGCCAAAAGACAAACGCGCAATTCCAGCTGCTCTGATGGGATCATAAATAGCAAAGGCTCCTAGACTGCAAAACGCAATGGTCCAAGCGATAGCACCGTAACTAAAATGATAATGCCAGCGGTTAAGGCTGAGATAGGTAAAAAGAAAAATGAAGAGTGTAGCAGTAAGTGCTACTTCTGTACCAGCACGCCAGATTGGTTGGGTTGTGAGTGTAACTGCAAAGAATTTATTTAAAAAGTTGAAGTCAATACCAATATAAAAAAGCACTGCCCAAGCAACTGCCGCTGTTGCAGGAAACAGCCCTGTTCCACGGACGACGAAGAGAACAGTTAACAAAAGCGCTAAGAGACCTGATATCCCAAGAAGAATACCATGATAAAGCGTATAAGAATTAATTGCATCTTTATAAGCTTCAGGTTGCCATAAATAGATTTGCGGTAGATTTGCAGAGTTAAGTTCGGCCACAAATGTAATAACAGCACCAGGGTTAAGGGTAATACGAAAGATATCAGAGTTTGCACTAAGTTGACGATCGAGGGAAAAACCTTCGCTTGGCGTTATGGATTGAATCCTTGATGATCCAAGGTCTGGCCAAAAAAATCCAGAACGTGCCATGCGGTAATGGGGGGCAACGATGAGACGATCAACTTGTTCATCTGTTGGATTTGCAAGAGAAAAAACTGCCCAATTTCCGGAAAATTTTTCATTTTTTGCCTGCACTTCAATACGCCATACAATACCATCTGGTCCTGGTGCTGTACTTGTTTGAAAAATAGAGTTGTTTGTATGGTGAATTTCAATTGCTTTTGAGAGATCAAGAGCAGCATCTTGAGAAGAAATTTTAACTGGTTCAATTGCTTGTGCTGATGTAAGATGGACAAGAGAACTAACGACTACAATGAAAATGATGTCAATTATTTTACGCAAACTCTTCACAATGTCCCACTCTCAATATTTTAGGATGTTTAATTTTCATTTCGACTTTTGAGAAAAAACGTCCACCTTTTATAATTTATTTACATAATAAATTGTTATCACTTTTTCTTAAGTTATGTGATTTTATATACAAATAGACCACACACCCATTTGCTTCAATGGAACCTGAAGCGAATGAAGTTTTATATTTTAAAAGGGCAAAGTTAAACCATGAATTTTCAGATTTCACGGATATACCTTCACTTATTAGAATCTTTATCACATGAAGTATGAATTGGGTAGTTTTGTACACCTCTTTGCCCAATATTTCCAAAACTTATTTAATGAGGAGAGCTTTTGTGGTAAATTTTATGATAAAATATGTGACGTTATTGTGATGCTGCTTTAAAAAGAAGTTTTTACTTTAGCTTGTATGAAAGAGTTGACGTTAAATCATCAAAATTTATGAGGGGGCCTACAGGTCCGACAGCAGTTAGTGTTGGAGTGGAGTTTGTAAAAAGACGATGTGCTAAATCAGTTAATCTTTTAGGAGTGATGAGATTGAGGCGTTCAATTGTTTCCGATATTGGAATTGGTCGACCATAAAGGAGTATTTGGCGAGCAATGAGATGTGCTTGACTAGAGGGATTTTCTTGTGACATTGTCAGATTTGCACGATATTGCGTTTGTGCTCGTTGCAGTTCGTTGGCGTGAATATTTTTGCTGACCTTGGAAAGTTCATCAAGAATCACAGGAATAAGTTCTTTGAGCCCTTCTTGTCCGGTAGCTGCGTGAACACCAAAAAGCCCAGTATCTGAAAATCCCCAATGAAAAGCATAAATAGAATAGCATAATCCACGTTTCTCTCTTACCTCTTGAAAAAGACGTGAAGACATACCAGCACCAAGAATGATTGAAAGAATTTGGGCCGCATAAAAATCACGCGCGTGATAAGCACGCCCTTCAAACCCTAGAACAACTTGTGTATCCATTAAATCGCGATATTCACGAAAGTCGCCACCGACATAA
This sequence comes from Bartonella sp. AP30XZML, assembly GCF_042195945.1. Taxonomy (NCBI): domain Bacteria; kingdom Pseudomonadati; phylum Pseudomonadota; class Alphaproteobacteria; order Hyphomicrobiales; family Bartonellaceae; genus Bartonella; species Bartonella sp. AP30XZML. The sequence continues at coordinate 32,720 of NZ_JBHIPJ010000120.1, forward strand.
TTTGCAAGATTAGTAAGAGGTGCGGTTGAATGGGAGCGAAAAGTACCAAGACGACTTTCAACTTCTCGCAAGAAACTTTCGTGCTTTACAGCTCCTGCAGCAACGACAATCATACGATCTGCACTATATTGTTTATTGATGAAATCATGGAGATCAGTAGATGTAAATGATTGAATAGTTTTAGCTGTTCCTAAAATAGAGCGTCCAAGGGATTGATGACGAAAGGCTGTTTCTGTAAAGTGATCAAAAACAATATCATCAGGAGTGTCATGGGCAGCACCAATTTCCTGAAAGATTACTTGTTTTTCTCGTTCTAGTTCATCGTCGTCAAATTTTGAATGCATTAAAATATCGGCTAAAATGTCTATAGCAAGTGGGATATCGCTTTTAAGTACACGTGCAAAGTAAGCTGTTGTTTCAATACTGGTTGTAGCATTGATTTCACCGCCAACATCTTCAATATCGGTTGCAATTTGAAAAGCAGTACGGTTTTCGGTTCCTTTAAAAGCCATATGCTCAAGAAGATGAGCAATACCATGCTGTGTGGAGGTTTCATTGCGTGAGCCCACTTTAACCCATATTCCGAGGGCAACACTATCAATTTGTTGCATTGTATGTGTGGCGATAGTCAAACCATTATTTAGGCGACAGATATCTACATCCATGTATTTACAACTCCATTAAATAAGCTAAATACCTCATTGTAAGGGTATCAGAATCTTCTTGATTTAAATTAATGCAGCTAACTTTAATAAGATGCACGCGATTTTAAAGAAATATAATCTTTTACTATTTTTTCATCATTAGCAAGATTTATAAAATGTTCTTCGTGTTTCATTACATCATTGAGATGAGATGGCCATGGAGCATGAAGGCCACAAGCGCTTTTAATAGTATCAGGAAATTTAGCTGGATGAGCCGTGGCAAGAACGATCATTGGAATATGCGGTTTTTTGTTTTCACGCGCTACTTGAAGAGCGACCGCTGTATGTGGATCAACAAGATAGCCACTTTCCTTATAGACACTATCAATTTTTTGAGCTGTTGCAGCCATGTTGCTTTTCCCAGCGGAAAATAGCGAACGAATATTTTTGAGTTGCTTTTCATCAAGAGTAAAGAGACCCGTTTTTTTCAAGTTTTCCATTGCATTGCGAATCCACATTGGATCACGATTGCCACTTTCAAAGAGCAAACGTTCAAAATTAGAAGAGACCTGAATATCCATAGAAGGTGATGTTGTATGGACTATTGGTTTTGTTTCGTAAGTACCACTGGTCAATGTACGTACAAGGATGTCGTTATCATTCGTTGCGATGACCAGTTGAGCAATGGGTAATCCCATACGGGCTGCGACATAACCTGCAAAAATATCACCAAAATTTCCAGTAGGAACAGTGAATGAAACAGCTCTATCAGGTGCTCCTAAAGAAAGTGCAGATGAAAAATAGTAAACAATTTGCGCCATGATACGCGCCCAATTTATAGAATTAACACCTGAAAGCGCTGTTTTTTTACGAAAATTATGATCATTAAACATTGCTTTGACAAGAGCTTGGCAATCATCAAAATTTCCTTCAATGGCAATGGGATGAACATTGGAACATTGATTGGTTGTCATTTGCCGTTGTTGAACAGGTGATACACGTCCTTTAGGAAATAAAATAAAAATATCTGAGTGTTCTTTTCCAGCAAAAGCTTGTATCGCAGCTCCTCCTGTATCACCTGATGTTGCAGCAATAATCGTTGCACATCTATTTTTTTTAGTCAAAACATAATCCATCAGTCGAGAAAGAAACTGCATTGCTACATCTTTAAAAGCTAAAGTAGGACCATGAAAGAGTTCAAGGATAAATTCATCTGCTCCAGTTTGTCGTAACGGACAGATTGCTGGATGGTGAAAGGTTGCATAAGATTCAGCGATCATATTTTCAAAAGCTGTATATTCGATTTCGTTATTCACAAAGGGCCACAGAATAGTTTTAGCAATTGTTGTATAGGACTGACCACGAAGTGCTCGTAACGCATCAAATGATAATTGCGGAAATTTATCTGGAAGATAAAGCCCACCATCACTCGCCAACCCTGTCATGATTGTTTCAGTAAAGCTTAAAGCAGGAGCTTCACCTCTCGTGCTGATATATTCCATAAGTCTTATCCTTTTTTTATTTCTGGCAAATTGGTGAAGTTATTTATTTCACGTTTTTCATAATATTTAAATTATTAAATGGATAGAGCTTCTTTTCTTCTTTTTAACTCAATAATGAAAGGAAATAGCCTTAAGCATTTTTATTTTTGAGATATAAACGCCAAATGTTCACAGAAAATCTTTTACAGTCGAAAATTTTCTCTCTATTATTCATTCACTTAAATTTTACAACGTATCTTCATTTGTACACCTTCTTAAATAATACAATTAAATAGATAGAATGGCATTTACTGAAGAACTTTTGTATAAAACTCAATCATTTATAGTTATTTTATGCTCTTAATACTTTGTAACAATTAAATCTGCTGAACTGAATGTTAAAATGATACACCTCAGAACTCACATTGGAAGATTTATAAGGTAAATTTATGGCATTTCGTGCGCAAATCTATACTTTGAATAATCTTTTTTAGCTTAATTTATCACTTTGTATAATAATAGATATTATATTTGTGCTATACAGTATGGTAACCTAAAGTTTATCCATAGAAAACATACAACAGCCTGCTAAATGATGGGAAGCAGGCTGTAAAGTATTTTCATTTTAAATAGAAAAAAATAACTAAGTATCTTTGAATTATTTGCCTTTAATTTTTCCTATTGCCCATCCGATTATCGCACTAAATATGGCCATAACAGATCCGGTTAAAAATCCAAAACCTAAAGCTCCCATTGTAGAAAAAACTCCTAGCGTAATGGGTTCAAATACTTTCTCAAATTTTCCTTCAAAGGCAGATTCACTTTTTGCTCTATGAGTGAAACTTGGGACATAAAGAGCAGCTATATCGATAGTTTTTTTCTTTCCTTGTTCTATTAGAGAGACAGTTTCCCATTGAGTATCATTTTTCAAATGATTGGCATGAACATTTATAACTTGTGAAAGCAAAAAAGCAACTGCTATAAAAATATTTAATACGTAAGTTTTCAATACTTTAATCATAGTTTACCACCAATACTTTTATTTTAATCTGAATTGAATAGATGCATCGGCAGAATTAGTGCACATTGAGAGAAACAGAAGCATTTAAAGCTTTTTTCACTCTTAGTGTGGTAATTCATTAGTTTTTGTCATCAACAATGGATAAACACAGAATATGTTCATAGTTTATATTTCATATGAGAAGGTCTTATTCTGATGAAATTTCAATTTTAACGAGATTTAAAATACAATATTATTTTACTTATTATCCATCCTAAAAACATGCCTATCGTACTTGATGCATATCCAAGTGCCATCCCCATACCAAAAGCCCCGAGTGTAAGAGGTTCAACAACCTTTTCAAATTTTCCTTCAATAGTAGCTTCATTACCCACTCCACGATTTAGACTAGGTCTATAGAGAGAAACAGTATGGACTACATCCTTTCTTTTCTGCTCTATTGCAGAAACAAAAATATTCTCACGATGAGTACTATTTTGTAAAGAGTTTGCATGCACATTTACAACCTGAGAAAGAGAAAAGGCAGACATAATGAAAATACTTAATATATGATTTTTAAATAATTTAATCATAATTTACCTCAAATATTTATAATATTCAATATATATGCGTAAATTTATACTTTGGATATTTGGATGTAATCTACGAAATTTATATTTCATGGAAAAATAAGCTTTATTATGTAATTATTTACAATTAATTATTGACTCATAATGAAGCTATTATTCTAGAGTTATAGACGAGGTTGAATTATTTGAACATCAATACTATGTCCTTTATCCAACTTATTATCGATCCTATAAAACTCAGTGCATATCCAGCGTACAATAGTCCCATTCCTATAGTCATAGGCCCAACGACCTTTTCAAATTTTCCTTCACCTATTGTTCCATGTTCTGTTTGATAATTTACAGACGGAGCATAGAAAGCAGTCGTAGAAACTACATCGGATTTCGCATATTTTACTTGTTCCATTGGGAAAACAGAAAGTTCCTCTTTTGGAGTATCGTTTTTCAAATAGTTTGCATTAACATTTACAGTTTGTGAAATAAAAAAAGTGCTCGCTATAAAAATGCTTAAAATATAATTTTTAAATATTTTTACCATAAATTTACCTCAAATATTTTTAAGTTATATATGTAATAAATATACATAATGTTTATGTATATCACACTATATACAAGCCATATAGTTCAATATGTATTTTTAGTCAATAATAAAAATACATATAAAAATATAACTATAATTTTTATAAACGTTATTGTAAAAAAGTAACAGTAATAATTACAAATTATATTTTTTAAAAACTTTATACAATATTTTATTATGTGTTATATATAAAACAACATATGGTTATCGTATAATTTTTATAAAACGATATTAATATATTTTTTAAATACATTTATAGATAATAAAAGTGATCAAAATTTTTACATATTAAATATATAAAAATTTATTTATTATCGATAGTATAATAGAAAACATGAAAATTATGATGTAGTTATAAAAATATTATTAACAATTAAAATATGAAAGGATACGATAAAATTTTATTATTTATAGTATTTATTATAGATAGTCATTATTGTATAATGTGTGTTATATAGATATTATTTAAGTTATTATTCAATGGTTATTTAAGTGCATCGTGATAGCAGAATAATAATTCTTAATTTACTATTAAATATATACATTTATCTTATAGATAATAATATGTTATAGATACTAAAAAATGTACAATTTTCTCATAGTATAAAGTAGAGCTCGAATTGGATAGAGATAAATGATATTATCTTTTTCTCGCCAATGTGAACAGCATATTACTATGATGGAAGGCGGTGTATAGAAGAATATAATTTAGACATATTTATGAGTGCCGAAAGATCAGCATTAGATAATATTTTCAACACTTTCTTTTTTCCAAACTGAAAAGCCGCTTTTATTTTTAGAAAGTGGATTACTTTTGAAAAGATCTGATTTCATTGCTTATTTAAAAAGGCTATTAAGTGCTTTCGGAAAATTTTAAGCAACTATTGGTATCTCTGTCGCTTGTTTAACATGATTATATGTTTCATATTTATGTGCTTTTTTAAAGAAACCGTTCTCAAGGTACTCAAGCCTATTTTGCAATGATAGATATGATGATAAAGCCCCCATAATATAAAATTCTTAGGGCATCAGAATTTTTGACGTTTATAAAGAAGAAAGATGGCATTGCCATACACTTTTCTCGCTCCTAATGTTGCTATAATTTTTGCCTTTTGAGATGATTCATTAAAAGGCATTTTTATTTCTTTATTTATTTAATTCAGCATATCCAGATTTGAAATGAGAGAATCTTACAATATTCGTTTTTTTTGCTTAATTTGAATAATGATAAATTATGATTATAAATCAATATATTGTCTGTAAATTACTTGGTATGAAATGTTTTTTATAAAATGCAAATCTTTATAAGAATGTATTCTTTTTGTTTTTTGTAATCTTAGGGAGGTTGTACCGATTGAAGCTGTTAAAATACTGTTTAAGCAGCAAAGTAAATAAGCCTTCAACAAGTTTATGAGATTTGGATTGAGTAAATATAAGTTCTTCTAACTCAACAAGGACGCTTTTGTTGTTTTCAATAAACTCTTGTATTCCATAGATTCCGCGAATTTTAATATGCTTTCCATGACCAATACGCACATACTCTAAAATTTTACCATAGTGTGTGATTTTTTTGATCAGATGGAAGAGGCTAGCAATTTTCACATCTTATCGAGCAGGGCATCGTCATATTCCTTTTTTGAAAAATATAATAACTTATCAGGATGGGCTGCTGAGGTTGGGAGTGAGATATCGGATTTGAGATAGATAAGCAGGGTTTGATTTTTATGAGTTTTCCTCCCTGTTGTTTGCTTTTTTAAAGCGCGTGCAATGGTTAACTGACTTATTGATTGCTCAACGAGGTGCTATATTTTTTCCTTCACATTGAAATGCAATTCACCCGTATCGTGAATTACGCATTTATTGAAGTTATTATAAAAGAAGCAACGAGAAGAGAAGGGCATTTGAGTAAAAATGCTTCTTACATAAGAGTTTACAAACTAATATATTCAAGAGATTTTTTATAATAGATCCCTCCATACTGCCATTGCTTCTAAGACTTCTCCTAAATGAGCATGTTTTGCGATAACTGTTTCTGCACCAGCTTCTGCAAGTGCATTAGAGTGGCCAAGATAGCTATGTGATCCTCCCGTAAAGCCGATGACACGCATGCCTGCTGCTGTGGCTGCGTGTACACCATGAAGGGAATCTTCTATAACGATAGTGTTTTGGGGCTCTGCCTGTAATTGTTGTGCGGCAAAAAGGAAAACATCAGGGGCCGGTTTCGTTCTTTTTGTTCCAACTTCAGGTGCTGAAAATATTTTACCTTCAAAAAGGTCATAGAGATCAACCGTGGTGAGCATCTCTTTTATATCTACGCTTTTTGCATTAGAGCAGATACAGTAGGGATAGCGTGTTTGAATAATTTCTATGGCTTCTCTTACATCATCAATAGCCCGTAATTTAGTTTTTATTTGTGTACGAAAAATATTAGTCATCTGATCTATGAGATGAGCGGAAATTGGTTTTTCTGTTTCCTGTTCAACGTGTTTAAGAATATCGCGAAAAATAAGCCCTGCAAAACGCTCACTCAATTCTTCGGGTGATATTTCATATCCTGTTTGTTTGAGCAATTGAGATCCAATTTTTGCTGCAAGATATTCAGAGTCGACGAGAACTCCGTCACAATCAAAAATAATAAGATCTATCTGAGGCATAAGATATTCCTTTACATGTTACGAGATGGACAACTTTCATGAAAACGATATTGAGAGGATCTTATTTCATAAAAATACGCTTTGAAAATGATTCTTAATTCTTTTACGAAATAAAAGATATGGGAACAGTACATTGAAAAAAAGAAAAATAAGGTTTCATTCATATGAAAGTTTTTTTACTTAAAAAAACAAAAACAATTATCAATTTTGTAGAACTTTAACGATACGTTTACGCTATTTTGTAAATATGGATTGGTAATGCGGGCCTATAAACTATTTTGGTTGATTATAGGGCAAATTCAGTTAATTTTGTTGGGTTTTTCATGACAGTTATTCAGCTTCAAAAAGATTTTCTTCGTACTCCCTCACAGATGCCATGGCGCAATAAAATTTTTAAAGGAGATTGTGTTTCCGTTCTAGAAAAACTTCCAAAACATTCCGTTGATATGATTTTTGCGGATCCACCCTATAATTTGCAATTGGACGGAGCTTTATATCGTCCAGATCATTCGCTTGTTGATGCGGTTGATGATGCATGGGATCAGTTTGAGAGTTTTGCTGCTTATGATGCTTTTACTCGTGCATGGTTGCTTGCTTGTCGTCGTGTATTAAAACCCAACGGAACACTTTGGGTTATCGGATCTTACCATAATATTTTTCGAGTTGGGACGGCATTACAAGATTTAGGTTTTTGGATGCTTAATGATATTATTTGGCGCAAGAATAATCCGATGCCTAATTTTCGAGGGCGCCGTTTTCAAAATGCTCATGAGACGCTTATTTGGGCTGTGCGAGATCAAAAAGATAAAAAGTACACATTTAATTATGATGCCTTAAAAGCGGCAAATGAAGATCTACAAATGCGTTCAGATTGGCTTTTCCCTCTCTGCACTGGAGCTGAACGTTTAAAGGATGATTCAGGGCGTAAATTACATCCAACACAAAAACCGCAAGCGTTATTAGCGCGTATTATTATGGCTTCTAGTAAACCTGGAGATGTTATTCTCGATCCGTTTTTTGGTTCGGGAACAACAGGTGCTGTTGCCAAGCTTTTAGGGCGTGATTTTGTTGGGATTGAACGCGAGCAAGATTACATCGATGCAGCATGTGAGAGAATTGCAGCGGTTCAACCTTTAGCGCAACCAGAACTAGCGATTTTGGATAGAAAAAAAGCAGAACCACGCGTAGCATTCAACAGTTTGCTTGAAGCAGGTTTACTCTATCCTGGAGAAGTTCTGTATGATCGTAAGAAGCAAGTATCTGCTATTGTAAGAGCTGATGGTACGATTATGCATGGTGGTGAAGCGGGCTCAATTCACGCAATGGGAAGAAAGGCTCAAGATTCGCAGAGTTGTAATGGTTGGACCTTTTGGTATTATGAGGAAAATGGACGGTTGAAGTCCATAGATCATTTAAGAATGATCATACGTTCACAAATGTTAAAAACGGGTGTTTTATGAACTAAGCTGATCGCTTCATTCTAGAGTGATCATCAATGTACCTGATCTTGATTGAGATGGACGGGAGGGTGTTTTTGCCTTTCTTAGATGTTTTTTATTAAAACACTAATCCGCTTATAAGCGGCAAGCGAGTATTTTTATGCTTCTTTTAGAAGAAATTAAAATGAGAAATTTTCACTCTATGTTCTGATTTTAGTTCCAAAACAGTAAAATTTCAATATAAGCTTATAAAAATGAAATATCAGAATTAAAAGGTTCATTCAGAAGTTCAAAATTAAGTGCGTTTTTGAATACGTACATCTGTAAAGTGCGTAAGATGTATTGGTTTATCAAGCTAATTTAGCGTTATTCATATTGACGTCCTCCCCGAATATCGTCAAATTTTCTTATTTCAGACCTGTTTCATATTGAATCAATAAAATTTACTTGCTTGCATGTCATAAGCGGGGGTGGCGTGTGAATAAAATTATTAAAGAAAGAATTAAAAAGTACCTTTTATGAACCGTTTCAAGTGCCAAGGGTTGTTGTAGGAGGCTGGTAAATATAATGATGGTGCTGACTTGCTCCTTCATAAGCAAAAAAGGATAGATCCTGAAATTTAAATCTAAAGCTTCTAAGCGTTTCTATCCCTCCTTAATTTTTGTCTGTAGAAAAAATTGGTTATTTCATTTTTTAAAATTTTTCTTTTACAGATTAATAAATGATCGCTAGAGATACAAAAGTCTCCATTAGAAAACATTTTTATGAATAGGGAAGGTTATTTAAATCTGAAAGAATTGGGAAGTGCTACGGAAATGGCTTTTTTCATAACAGTAGGTAGTGCTTCTTCGGCAAGATGTTGAATGTTACACCACCAACCATTTTCATAATTCATTTCATGAACATTCTCAGTATAGTAAACATCGAGTTTTAGAGAAAAGTGAGTAAAAACATGCGTAATTTGTCCTTTGAATTGCCAATTGGCAGTAAAGGGTGCATTTTGGAGCCCATTTTCGTTGTTTATGCCAATATTGTTAGGAATTTGGGTCATTCCACCAAGGAGCTTTTGCGTCTGTCGTTTTTCCAAATAAATTTGTTTCTTTTTATTAAGGACCACAAAAGCAATACCTGTTTTTGAAGGGCGTTCTTTTTTAGGGGCTTTAACTGGAAAAGACTCCGTTTGTTGCATCTTTTCTGCTTTGCATAAACATTGAAGAGGGCAGGTATAACAAGATGGTTTGCGTGGAGTACAAATTGTTGCTCCCAAATCCATCATTGCTTGAGCAAAGTCACCAGGACGATTTAAAGCAGTAATTTTTTGTGTTTTTTCTTTAATTTCAACTTTTGCTTTTTGCAATATTGAAGTGATAGCAAAAAGTCGCGCTACCACACGTTCGACATTACCATCAACCACTGCTACAGGGTGGTTAAAAGCAATCGCAGCAATGGCTGCGGCAGTATAATCTCCAATACCGGCTAGAGTTCGCAATTCTTTTACAGATTGTGGAAATTGTCCCGCGTAGTTTTCAACAAGCTGTCGCGCACATTTTTTAAGATTACGTGCGCGTGAATAATAACCAAGTCCAGCCCATGCTTTCATGATATCATCTTGTGAGGCTTTTGCTAAAGAGGAAAGATCAGGCCATAGTTTTAGAAACTTTTTAAAATAAGGCTTAACTGTTTCAACGGTTGTTTGTTGAAGCATGATTTCAGAAAGCCAAACTTGATAAGGATCAGGACGGATACCTTGTTTTTGCTTTTCTGGGGTAATCCGCCACGGAAGATGTCTGTGATTTTGATCGTACCAAGCAAGGAGGTGCGAAGAAATTTCATACATGATTGCTTTCAAGCATAGGGAGATATAAAATGCAAAAGAAAAAATTATTTATTTTGTTGATATTTCATAAATTGAGGAGGCAACAATTTTTAGATGAAACAAATGATTTTAATTTAGTAAGCGGTTGAACAATGATCTAAAAATGAGAAAACAACTTAAAAAACGTATCTTTTATTCTCTTTCTGAGACGGTATACAAAATACTTGATCCAGTTTTACGCAAACGGACAGGGCTTAATGTAGCGCTTATAGAACATTGGCCACAAATTGCGGGCTATGATATCAGTGAACATACAATGCCGCTTAAAATTATTTGGAAACGTCGTGCAGATCAAGATGAAGTTTTTCAGCCAGCAACACTTGTTGTCGCATGTGAAGGATTTGCTGCGTTAAAATTGATGCATGAAACAGAGGAATTACTTCATAGAATTAACGGATTTTTTGGCTATATTGCTATTGATCGCATCAAGATTGAGCAAAGGAGTATGTCGGTTTTTATGAATCACTTGCCTCTAAAACCGCCTTTGAGTGAACAAGACAAAAAATGCGTGGAAAAAATGCTTGAAGGAATTGAAGATAAAAGTTTGCACCAAGCACTTTATCAACTTGGCTGTTGCATTTTTTTGGAAAAAAATAATAAATAGAAAGATATTTTATATATTTTTCTTTAATATATGAGAAAGCATTGGATTCCTATTCGTTAATAACAACAGAAAAGTATTATTTATGGTAAAATATCGTTCTTTTTTATCTTTCGGGATAATTTTTCTCTTCATAACGATTGTACAAAACAGTGTAACAGTTGCTTTAGCGCGTGATCCCAAATCAGTGGCAACTGTTGATATGGCAGAGCTTCTTCAATCGGGTAAAGTAAAGGATCGCTTTGAGGGAGAGGCGGATGCACCAGTCGTCATTGTTGAGTATGCTTCGTTGACATGTACCCATTGTGCGCATTTTTATAATGATATACTTCCCCAAATTCGTAAAAAATATATCAAAACAGGAAAAGTAAAACTTATTTTCCGAGAATATGCTTTTGATCCTCGGGCAACAGCAGGTTTTATGTTGGCACGGTGTGCACCGGAAGATCGCTATTTTCCTTTGATAGAAGTTTTATTTCAAAAACAAAATGAATGGGCTTTCGGAAAAAATGCTCTAACACCATTGAAGAAAATTGGCTTAATGGCTGGTTTTACAGATGAAAGTTTTACTGCGTGTTTGAAAAATCAGTCCATTTTAGATGAAGTAAATGCATCTTTTGAACGCGGTAAAGAGCTTGGTGTCACAGCAACACCTACTTTCTTTATTAATGGTAGTAAATATGAAGGTGCCATGAAAGTAGAAGAATTTTTTTCGGTGATTGATAGTTTTCTAAAAAACTGAATCTTAATCTTCCAGAAGATGGATAGTGATTTTTGGTCATTATCTCTTTTGGAAGGATTAATATTATGCATTTATGAAGCGATATCGTTGAGCCAATTTTGAATCAAATCATTGCTTTTAAGTGAGCCTGGGTTGAATGATGTTTTGAAGCTGATATGGGAGGATTTGTACAGTGAAAAAATGGGTTTATAGTTTTGGAGATGGAAAGGCAGAAGGAAGTGCAAGTGAGCGTAACCTTCTCGGAGGTAAAGGGGCTAATTTGGCAGAAATGAGTAATCTTGGTTTGCCCGTACCACCCGGATTTACGCTGACAACAGAAGTTTGTAATTTTTATTATGCCCATGACAAATCATATCCAGAAGAGCTACAGGAATCTGTTAAGCAAGCACTAAGATACGTTGCTGAACAAACAGGACGTGAATTTGGGAATGAACAAAGACCACTTTTGCTGTCTGTTCGTTCAGGGGCTAGGGCTTCTATGCCAGGGATGATGGATACAGTGCTGAACCTTGGCATGAATGATAAAACTGTAAAAGCAATTGCTTTACAAGCCAATAATGAACGTTTTGCTTATGATAGTTATCGGCGTTTTATCCAAATGTATTCTAACGTTGTTTTGGGGCTAGACCATTCGTATTTTGAAGAGATTCTTGATGAAGTAAAAGCATGCAATGGTTACACTATTGATACAGAAATGACAGCAGATGATTGGAAGAATGTTATTATTTCTTATAAAGCCTATGTTGAAGAAAAATTAGGAACCCCTTTTCCACAAGATCCTGAACAACAGTTATGGGGGGCGATTGGAGCCGTTTTTTCAAGTTGGATGACAGCACGTGCAGTTACTTATCGCCGTTTACATAGCATTCCTGAAAGTTGGGGAACGGCAGTTAATGTGCAAGCTATGGTTTTTGGTAACATGGGAGAAGATTCGGCAACGGGCGTTGCTTTTACACGCAATCCATCGACAGGGAAAAAAGAACTTTATGGTGAGTTTTTAGTTAATGCGCAAGGGGAAGATGTTGTGGCGGGCATTCGAACGCCTCAAAATATTACAGAAAATGCGCGTATTGTTTCTGGTTCAAATAGACCGTCGTTAGAAAAAATTATGCCTGAGGCTTTTTTGAAATTATGTCAGATTGCGCAGAATCTTGAGCAGCATTATCGGGATATGCAAGATCTCGAATTTACCATTGAAAAAGGTAAATTATGGATGCTTCAGACTCGTTCAGGAAAACGCACGGCTCGTGCGGCTCTCAAGATGGCAATTGAAATGGTTGAGGAGGGGTTAATAAACCGTGAAGAGGCTGTGATGCGTATTGATGCAAAGTCGCTTGACCAACTTTTGCATCCAACACTTGATCCCAAAGCAGAACGTTTTGTTATAGGACGTGGTTTACCTGCTTCTCCTGGAGCCGCAACTGGTGAAATTGTTTTTACTTCAGAAGAGGCAGAAACTGTGTCGGCGGAAGGTCGCAAAGTTATTTTGGTCCGGGTAGAAACAAGCCCAGAAGATATTCATGGTATGCATGCTGCAGAAGGAATTTTAACAACGCGTGGCGGTATGACAAGTCACGCTGCTGTTGTTGCGCGGGGGATGGGAAAACCATGTATTTCTGGTGCTGGCAGTGTGCGGATTGATTATAACACAAATACGTTGTTTGCCTCAGGAGAAAGCCTAAAAAAAGGTGATGTTATCACAATTGATGGTGGAAGTGGAGAAATTTTCAAAGGGAAAGTTGCAATGTTGCAGCCTCAGCTTTGCGGAGACTTTGCAAAATTAATGGAATGGGCTGATGGGATGCGACGTATAAGAGTTCGCGCTAATGCTGATACACCATCTGATGCCCGTATGGGACGCTCTTTTGGGGCTGAAGGTATAGGTCTTTGCCGTACGGAGCATATGTTTTTTTCTGATGAACGTATCGTTGCCATGCGTGAAATGATTTTAAGTCATGATGAAAGTGGTCGTCGTAAAGCACTAGATAAGCTTTTGCCAATGCAGCGTTCAGATTTTAGTGAATTATTTGAAATTATGTGTGGTTTACCTGTTACTATCCGCTTGCTAGATCCACCATTACATGAATTTTTGCCTAAAACGAAAGCAGAAATTCTTGATGTTGCAACAGCTATGGGGGTTTCTGCTGAAGTGCTTGCTGAACGCACTCAGCAGTTGCACGAATTTAATCCTATGCTTGGATTACGAGGATGCCGTTTAGCTATTACTTATCCTGAAATTGCAGAAATGCAAGCGCGGGCGATTTTTGAAGCAGCAGCAGAAGCTGCCCAAAAATCTGGATCTCCTGTTATGCTTGAAATTATGGTGCCACTGGTTGCGCTTAAATCTGAACTCGATTTTGTGAAAGCGCGTATTGATCAGGTTGCTGAGGAAGTGATGAAAGAAAAGGGAAGCACTATTCAATATATGGTTGGGACGATGATTGAACTTCCAAGAGCGGCGCTTCGAGCAGATGAAATTGCTGAAACTGCTGAATTTTTTTCATTTGGAACAAACGATTTGACACAAACTACTTTTGGGATTTCCCGTGATGATGCAGCTCCTTTTTTGGCAACCTATTTTCAAAAAGGTCTTTTAGAGCAAGATCCTTTTGTGTCTATTGATCGTGATGGAGTAGGGGAACTTATTACCATTGCTGCACAGCGTGGACGCTCAAAGTGTGCAAAAATAAAATTGGGAATTTGCGGTGAACATGGAGGCGATCCTGCCTCTATTGCTTTATGCGAAGAAAATAACCTAGATTATGTTTCGTGTTCTCCTTTTCGGGTGCCAATTGCTCGTTTAGCAGCAGCTCAGGCCGCAATAGCAAAAAGGATGTAATGGGTTAATATTTTTTGTTGTATCGTTATTACTGAAATAAATTTTTATATATTCTTTTATTTTCTTTAATAAAGGGAATAAAAATGCTTCTAAAATGCACGATAAGTTGTGTTACGCGAGAAAGTGTTTTTTTAGAGGTTTATGAGAGAAAATATAAAGCAGGATAGACAAAGATGTATTATTAATACTACTTTCTATTGGCGAACCTCTTGATAGAGAGAAACGTGTTATTGTGCAGTCAATTTATGCGTTTGCTTTTTTATAGGGGAATGAGCTCCTCACGCAAAATAGAATGCTCCAAACAAATGCATTTTTTTTTGCACATCATGCTGTTTGAGATAGACATTTCTCAGTGGATGCTCCATTTCACATTGATATTCGTGGAATGGGGATTATGTAAAACTCCCCGTAAGTTTATAAAAATCTTCCCAAAATTTATAAACTCCATTATGCACTCCCATCTTTACATTTATAAAGGAATATCAAAGTTACACAATCTATTGATTTATAAAGATAATTTTTTATTTCTCATATTGAATGAAAGCTGTAAATATCATAAGATCTTCTTATTTCAACTTCTTTTATAATGAATCAATCAAAACCATGTTTTTTGTATGTTACAGGCGGGATGAGCGTCTGTGGATAAAAAAATAAAGCAAGGATATGCCTCTTATGAATCATCTCAAGTGAGAGCTATCACAAATTGAAGGTAGGTACAGTGTGTAATGGTGCCGGCTTGCTTCTTCACAAGCGTAAAGATGATGTGCGCTGTCGCGCAGTTGTTGTGGGGGGGCTGCTATTATTATTCACGGGCGTTGTTGCGAAGTGGTTTTGGGTGCTTTAGAGATGTTTTTTAAGAAAGCCCGTGAATGGCAATCCAAGTATATTCCGTTTGGGACATTTTGTTTTAGGTGAGGGGGAGTGAGACTAAAAAGACATGTGATAAATAAGAGCATGAGGCAATAGGTAATCTCCGTTATTTTAAAGATATTGCTTTAGATGTCTTTGAAAGGCGTAAAGCTGAATTAAAAGGAAATGGCAAAGATGAAAACTGGTTTTTACCTTAAATTTTCATATTCTTCCCAAATTAGGCTGTTTTCCTGTTTTAAGAGATTATACAAACAGAGATGCGCAATATTCTTGCTTCCATTTGGCATACAAAAGCTATAACAGCTGAGAGAAGTACTAAACTGTCTTAACATTTGTTTCAAACATACTGCTGCGTTAGGTTTGGATGTTGATTTATAGGCAATACTAAACGCACACGCTCTCTTAAGAAGACAATGTCATAAAACACATAACTTTCCAGCAGTAGATTAGAGAGAAGTGCCGGTTTTTTATCAGACACTTTGCAAAACAACAACCATAACACAACTAGCTTTATGTCTACTTATCCTTACAGGTGTTTGCACAAATTCTTTGCATCATATTTATAAAGATCAAATTGACGATAATATATGGACAATTCGTGGTTCGATAATATGAAAGGTTTACGTGATACTACAAAAATTTCGTGTCCTTTTATCATCAGAGGCAATAAAAATGCTAGAACAAGCGCGTTTGCTATTTTGCAATATTCTTTTTTCTGCAATCGGTTGTGGTTTTTTTGAAGCAAATTATACGGCTCAATATGTAATGTGTAAGAAAACCATTCTGATTGATTGAATATAAGAGGGCTTGAGATGAAGGAATGTTTGAGGGGAGCATTAAACAAACGAAAGATGAATTATCATTATAAATTAAGAGATTATTATGATTAGCTTCAATTTAATAAACCAATTTCACGCATTTTCATTAAAATTGTGTGATTAATTTTACCTGTTACAGGAAGATCAAATATTTTTTGAAACTGTTTTAAGGCTTCTATCGTCTTTTGATCTTCTATTCCTGTGACAATAACCTCCTCATTCCCAAAAATATGTAAAGCTTTTTGCACTTGTATAATATCTTCAACAGAAGGCTCTAAAATAGCTTCTTTTAAGTGTGTCATATTTTTTGTATTGTTTGTTTCTATTTCGCTTTGCTTAATTAATATCGCGATTTCATCTGCTGCGGGATTAGATAGAACATTCTTTTGCATTCTCTGAGCAGTTTGCTGTTTCCATAAAGTGATGGCTCGGCGTGTTTTAGGTCCTTCCAGTCCATCTAATGGACCATCATAAAATCCTAATTTTGCTAGTTCTTTTTGCTTTTCCAGCATGCTTGCTGATTGAGAGGGTAAAGGTGAATTTGTGTGGTTATGACTTTGAGAATGTACAGAAGCTACACGGAAGAGTTCTTGTGATTTTTCTTCTTTTTCCGATAAAGTAGAGCTCTTACCTATACTTTGAACAGAGGAAAATTTCATTTGAGTTAAAATATTTTGATGCGTTGTCATTTGCGAAAATAAAGCATTAAATGAAATAAATAAAAAACTAATGCTAAAAAGAAGAAATCCAACAAAAAATAAAGTATTTTTTCGTGTATAGAAATAAAGAGTTTTTGCACTCCAAAAAATAAAATGAAAAGTTATAAGAAGAAGTGTTATAACAATACTACTGTAGTATTTACGGTGTTTTACAGTTTTTTTTCGGTATGTCTTTCGTTTTGTTGCCATTACTTTTATTTTCAGTTGCGTTTATTTTTTACAAAGAAACAAATATAAATTAGGAAACGAATATGAATCAGTTCTTACTTCCAGCCAGAGAGAAGTGCATTGACATTATTGATTTTTCCTTTCAAACTCCTAGAATGAGCAGCTTCATTATATCAATTTATAAGTTGATAAATCAACAAGAGTTCTTACCAACTTTTATTCATTTCATTTTTTTACAAATCTTTAATGTGTATAAAGAGAGTACCAAATGATTAGCATTCAAGATCATTTTGGTGTTTGCAAACTGCATTATCACATATAATTATCTAAACAATAATGCCACGTTATTCTTCATTTTGTGGCATATGTTTGCCTATTATTTAAAATAAAATTGAAAATATTTGCCTATAACGCTAAAAAGATGACAATCGTTATCTATTCTTTATAATTTACATATAGATGGTTACTGATCCATAAACGGTTTGGTAAGAATAATTATCTCTTAATATTATTATATTTTGGTATAAATTCCTTCTATTAAATAATTTTCATAATTATCAATTAAATTGATGTTTACAATGTTATAGAAAAAAAACTGGCTTGAGATGTAATCATAAGAGATGCAGTTATTTTTTTGATGTTTTTATCGACATGTTGACCATTTTCATAACATTCCAGTAAAAATTTTATAGATAATATAAATATTTTATCGACACTAGAGTCAGAATAACAGAATTTTACTCTTTTTAGCCTTTTCAACTAAGCTAATATGGTGGACTATTATTTAAAATAATTATGTACACAACATGATTATCTCTCTCATTTTTTATCATAGTATGTTCATTAACATGACCAGCTTGTAAGTGTATAATTTTGATGTTAATTTTTTACTGAATAGACAATGTATCCCATTTTATACAGCGGAATTGTGCCATATTTATAAAAAAGCCAATGATATAGATCCAATACATGAATACTCAATTTTATAAAAAGCACATTTTATAAATTGTTTATAAAGCAACAGTGTATAAAATGTTTCTTTTATTGTATTTACCACTGCGGTACATTGATTATCCATGATACGTTTTTTAATCAAATTATCATTTTTTTTATTTTTTATTTTTGTCATTATTTCATTTTTTGTAGCAGATCCAAGCAGTAACCATTCTTCTAGCCCCCAAAATAATGAGACAACAACGAGCGATGTGATTATTGCTTTTAAGGAAGCCTTAAATGACTTAGGCGCATTTTGTGACCGTAATATAAAAACCTGCAAAGTAGGAAAATCCTTTTTAAGTTCACTTGGCGAGCGCGCATATTACGGTGCAAGAGCTGCTTATGAATATTTAGGGAACATATTAGGAAACAAAAATGATATCAGAGACTTCCCCTAATGTTTCTTACAAAATCGAAATACAAGAGTTCTTACAAAACCATGCAATGTTATCTTGAAATAAGGATTTTTAACGTTCTTCGTGTTATTTATGTTAGGAAGAATAAATATTTATTTTTTATAAGTGTATTCAAGAATGATTATTCAAACGAAACAGGACTAAAATAATGGCGGAAACAATCGGTAATATTATAGAAAACTTTTCGCTTTTGGATAATTGGGAAGATCGTTATCGTTATGTCATCGAGCTTGGCTATGAATTGCCACCTTTTCCAGAAAGCGCTCGAAACGATGCTCACAAAGTTCCTGGTTGTGTTAGCCAAGTGTGGCTTTTATCTTCACGTAATAACTCAAAAGATCCAATATTGACGTTTCAAGGTGATTCCGATGCTCATATTGTGCGTGGACTCATTTACATACTTCTTGCTTTTTATTCAGGCAAAAAAGCTTCTGAAATTCGCAATTCTGATGCTCAAGAGCTCTTTGAAAAACTTGGTTTAAATGAAAATCTTACACCACAACGATCAAATGGTCTGAAATCAATGATTAAACGGATTCGTAACGAAAGCTATATGTAATCCCCTTGGTAGAAATTGCTATATATACAAAAGCTTCACACAAAACATGTATACTAAAATCAACTTTATACATGAAACCATTTTTTCGCAAAATAAGATTATTTAGTTTTTTTCCGTTTGCTTTTGCGTCCAAGCCCCATTTCTTTGGCCAAAGCTGATCGTGTTTTTGCATAATTAGGCGCCACCATAGGATAAGAACTATCTAACTGCCATTTTTCACGATATTCCTCTGGCAACATTCCATAATGTGTCATGAGATGACGCTTTAGAGATTTAAACTTCTTTCCATCTTCAAGGCAAATGAGATAATCAGGAAATACTGAACGCTTCGGATTAACGGCAGGCCTTTGTTTTTCAACTTCGACTTCTGTTAACTCTAGATTCCCTGCTTTACGAAAAGCAGCATGGACATCAGCAATTAAACTTGGCACTTCAGTCGGTCGAATAGAATTATTACTCACGTAGGCAGCAACAATATCAGCAACCAATGTAATAACTAAATTGCTTTCAGTCTCTAAGACTGCACGATGTTCCATTCTTGTTTCCTTTAATTTAAAATTGAGTAATTCAAAATCGAGATATAGTGCATATACTCATGATATAAAGATCTCATGCACATGAGCTTCATATTGTACAAAAATCTTTTTTGTCAATTCAATTATTCTATAAAATTGCCAAAACACAAAAAAATCAAATAAATACCCATTTTTTGTCATAATATACAATAAGAAAAACGAAATTATTACATGCTAAAATATATTTTTACCCTATAACATATCATACATAATATATAATACATCACAAATATAAAAAAATATATGATAAAATTTATTTATTTTTTTTGAGAACGTAAAAATAAAATTACTAATTATAAAAATATAATATATAAATTATTATATTTTGTTTTGAATACTTATAGTTTAGTAAGTTTATGTTTAATAAGTTTTAAATTAATTTTTATTATTTATATTTATAAAATTTAATAATAAAAAACATTATATATTATAAATATGACATAATAATATTTATTTATAATATAAAACTATTCATTAAAAGGAGATATGACATTTTTATTTTTATACAGTAATAATAATATTTTAGATATATTTATTCCTTTCTGTAAAATTATGCGATTATACTGTTTCAAAAAAAATCACTTCTTTTTCTCATAGTTTAATTGTTTTACCAGTCACTTTCATTATAAAAGTGGTGTTATATCCCTAGAAAACAATAGCTGTGATATGTAATGAACAGAAAGGTATTAGTTTTAAAAATTATCATGGTGCTATTTTTGCAAGTGAATAGAACTTATAGACTTTTACACTTGCATCAATCACTGTGATTCTAACATATAAACGAAGCTATTAACATATTTTAATATAGGATTGTGTATGACTCGCACTTTTGCAATTCCTCCCAAAGCATCTAGAATCACTCATAAGGAAATATATCATGGTATTTTTCGTGATGATCCCTATCATTGGCTACGTGCGTCTAACTGGCAAGATGTTTTTAAAGATCCTAACTGTCTTGATCCCAATATTCGACATTATCTTGAAAAAGAAAATGCTTATCAATCAGCTCAAATGGCTGATACAAAACCATTACGAGATTTGCTTTTTACCGAAATGAAAAACAGGATCCAAGAGAATGATAGTTCTGTTCCTATAAAACATGGTCCTTTTGCTTACGGATTCTCTTATGTTACCGGAGGCCAACAACCACATTATTTTCAGACACCAAGGAATGGCGGAGAAAAAAACGTGTACCTTAATGGTGATGTCTTGGCAGAAGGCAAAGAATATTTCAAATTTGGTTCAGTTCAAGAATCTCCTGACCATACACATGTGGTATGGACCTATGATGACAAAGGATCAGAATTCTATACAGCTAAAATTCGTAATTTTGAGACATTGTCTGACTGTACGGACACAATTACTGATACATCTGGTCAAATTGTATGGGATGCTAGGTCTGAAGGTTTTTTCTATACTAAGATGGATAAAAACCACCGACCTTCAGAGCTCTATTATCACCAATTAAACACAGATCAATCACAAGATAAGCTTATTTTTCGTGAAGACAATCCAGGTTTTTTCTTAGATGTAAGCGGTTCTAAGCTTAATGATGTTATTTATATTAATATTCATGATCATGAAACATCCGAGATCTGGTTAATTCCTGCTGAGGCGCCTTTTACTGTTCCCCAATGTGTACGGAAACGACAAAAAGGTATTGAATATTCACTTACAGAGGGTGGTGATGTCTTTTATATTCTGACCAATTTAGATAATGCAAAAGATTTCAAAATTATGGTAGCGCCATATACATCTCCACAATCAGAAAATTGGTCTGAGTTTGTCCCACATCAGCTTGGGTGCCTAATATTATCCCATGATGCTTATCAAGATTTTCTTGTCTGGATCGAACGTTTTGAGGGGCTTCCACGTATAAAAATGATGGAACGTACCACTAAACAAGTGAATTCCATTGCTTTTACTGAAGAGGCTTATTCTTTAAGTTTGCAAGGAGTTGCAGAATATAACAGTCCAACTATTCGTTTTTCCTATTCATCTATGACAACACCTGATCAAGTGTTTGATTATGAGATGAAAAATTGTAAACGAATGCTTTTAAAAACGCAAATAATTTCCTCTGGGCATAATAAAGATGCATATGTAACACGACGGATTACAGCAATAGCAGACGATGGTGAGAAGATTCCTATTTCACTTTTTTACCACAAAAACACTCTCCTTGATGGTGGTGCGCCTTGTCTGCTTTACGGTTATGGTGCTTATGGGATCTCTATTCCTGCCAGTTTCAATAGTAATGTACTTTCTTTAGTAAACAGAGGTTTTATTTACGCGATTGCTCATATTCGTGGAGGAAAAGAAAAGGGAGTAGAGTGGTATGAGAAAGGAAAGCATCTCTTTAAGCACAATACATTTACAGATTTTATTGCTTGTGGGCGTTACCTTGTAAACAATAAATTCACTTCTCACGACCGGCTGATTGCTCATGGTGGTTCAGCAGGGGGGATGTTGATGGGAGCCATTGCCAATATAGCTCCCCAGGATTTTGCTGGGATCGTAGCGAATGTGCCTTTTGTTGATGTCTTAGCGACAATGTTAGATGCTTCATTGCCACTCACACCTCCAGAATGGGCCGAATGGGGGAATCCTCTTGAATCAGAAGAAGATTATAAGCTTATTGCTTCCTATTCCCCTTACGATAATGTCAAAGCTCAAAACTATCCCCCTATACTTGTGATGGCAGGATTAACAGATCCTCGTGTAACTTACTGGGAGCCTGCAAAATGGGTGGCAAAATTACGAGACCTAAAAACAGACGATAATGCAGTTTTATTACGTATTAATATGGATTCAGGGCACGCTGGTGCAGCTGGACGTTTTTCAAAGCTAGAAGAAGTTGCCTATATCTATGCATATATTCTAAAGATAGCAGGAAAAGACTTTTGCTAATCCATAATACTTCTGTATGAAAGTCTCCGATAATTTATTGGATTATAGAGACTTTCATACACTAAAAAATTATCTAGATAGTTTAAAATTCACATGCTTCATAAAGTTCCAAAACATAGTCCCAATTAATTAAATGGTCTACAAAGGATTCGAGGTACTTCGGTCGAGCATTGCGATAATCAATGTAATAGGAATGTTCCCACACATCGACACCCAAAATAGGGCGAGCATTGTGCACTAAGGGATTTTCACCATTAGGCGTTTTCATAATTTCAAGCTTGCCATCTTTAATAGCAACCCATGTCCATCCAGAACCAAATTGGGCACTAGCAGCAGCAATAAAATCAGCGCGGAATTTGTCGTAACCACCTAGATCAGCGTCAATAGCTTTTGCTAACTTTTCAGGAAGTTTTTGGCCACCACCATTTTTTTTCATCCAAAGCCAAAAGTGGTTATGATTGTAATACTGCGCTGCATTATTAAACAAACCAATATTTTTTCCAAAACTTTTTTTAACAATATCTTCAAGGCTTTCATTTTCTAAGCCTAACTCTTTCACAAAATTATTGGTGTTGGTAAGATAAGCAAGGTGATGCTTATCATGATGATATTCAAGCGTTTCGCGTGACATATAAGGCGAAAGGGCATCGTAATCATAAGGCAACGGGGGCAATTCAAAAGCCATTTAAAAATCTCCTCGATTCTAATTGTTAAGCTTATTTCATAAGCCTAATTTGCCATTTACCGCATTTAAAAGCAAATGTTGAATACCTAGTTTGTATGAAATAGTTTTAATGTTTCTCTTTTTGTAAAAGAAGCTTTTAGGAAATGTATATTCATCAATCAAAAAGGGTATTGGTCTACATAAAGATTGCTTCTGAAGATTTTTTTACATCTATGAGTGGGTAATAAATATCATTATCTTTTGAATAAAAAGTAAATGGAAATAGTTATTATTCCTTGTTTTTGTATCTCTATTTTTTCAAATACCATATAAAATGTTTTTAATTTTTGCAAAACTCTTCCAGTTTATTGGTGTATCATAATGTTTTCAACAGAATATTAAGTGTTATTTTTTAGGAAATATTTTTCAATGTGCTTGATTTTATTTTATGGTGCTACCCATGAATAATATAATGTAAAAATTAGTGGACATTACCATCTTTATGCTTAATGCAAGAGCACAGCAGCACTATTATACACTTACCGATTGCCAATGTGGTGACAGCTTTTTTCTTAAATTGAGCAAGATGGGATTTTAATATATCAAGAAAAGTAAATCATATGCAAATTTATTAGATACATGAGTAAACTGCAAGATTTTCATTTTCTGTTCCTAGAAAATCAATACAAAGAGCAAAATAATTGATGGATAAATGGTTTTTTCTTATGTTAAAATCACAACTGTATATCAGTTTCTGCTACGAATTTGTATCGATGGCAATGCCATACAAAACTCAGAAATTTTATGATAAAAAAGTAAAGTCTTTGATTTTCAGATATTGCGTCCAATCACAGGAATCGCTATAAAGTGCAAGACGTCGCTATAAAGCGTGTTTTTTTGGGGTATAGCCAAGTGGTAAGGCACCGGTTTTTGGTACCGGCATTCCCTGGTTCGAATCCAGGTACCCCAGCCAATATTTAATTAAATCAATGGGTTATATAAAAGTTCGGGAATTTTGATTCCGTTGATTCTTTTAACTTATTTTCCACCTATCCCTAACTTTTTTGAAGTTTTTTGATTGCTTCTATTGCAAGTCGTTTTCTATCGGCTGTTTTGGTATAGAGGGATGCCATGTTATCTTCTGTCCAGCCAAAAAGCGCTTTCATTTGCGAAACTGTCGCACCAGCATTGGCTGCACGTGTTGCTGCTAATTTTCGCAATCCGTGCGCTGATTTTTTAATACCCGCCGCATTACATGCTTCACGAAAGAGGTTGCCAAAACTTTCTTTGACAAGCTTATTTCCACCTTTACCACAAATAAATGTTTCATTACCTATGGGACCAATTTTAAGGGTTTCCTCTAGTTCTGGTAAAATAGGAAGAAAAACATCTGTTTTAAATTGGCTCTTTTCTGTTTTGAGATAAATGATATTATCTTTGACGTCTTTCCAGCCGATACGAACGGCATCACCACGACGCAAGCCTGTATAAAGAAGAACATCAATCCAGACGCGTTCATGTGTACCATGTGACCAACGGTGATAATATTTGTCTATGTCCTCTTCTAGCCATGGCAGTAATCCATCACTGTTTAAAGATTTTGGTGCTTTTATATTAAAGGCAGGATTTCTATTTAAAAGGGCATTATCAACC
The DNA here is from genome assembly GCF_042195945.1 of Bartonella sp. AP30XZML. Lineage (NCBI taxonomy): Bacteria > Pseudomonadati > Pseudomonadota > Alphaproteobacteria > Hyphomicrobiales > Bartonellaceae > Bartonella > Bartonella sp. AP30XZML. The sequence goes on from NZ_JBHIPJ010000120.1 coordinate 57,514, forward strand.
GCCCAATTAAAGAGACCGTTTAAAGAGGTCAAAAAATGTTTTGCAGCTGCGGGGGTCTCTCGCCTTCTGTCTACGGCTTCAAGCATGTGTTGTTTGTTTATGCTTTTATATGCACGATCACCGATATGTTTAGAAACATTATTCAGAATTCGATATTTAACTTTTTTAGTAGATTCTGATTGATTATGCCATTGCATGCTTTGTAAATACTGATGCAACAACCAATCGAAAGACCCTTCTGTGAGTCTGGTACGCCTCTTTGTTTTGGAGGAGCTATTTTGAGCTTGCTTAAGAGCAAGCGTATAATTATCGACAAACTCTTGCGTTCCATAGGTTCCTTCAATCCGAAACCGTGGTCCATGACCAATACGTACATACCATATGATTTTACCATGGCGTGTGCGTTCACGAACAAGATGCGGTGGACGGCGTTTTGGCATGGCTAAAACTTTATACCGTCAACAGAGGGACACGATTTGCTGGTATCGTAGTCTTTTTGTTCATTTTCAAGCGGTGGAAAATCGTCAATGCTATAAGTATTATCTATCGTTGTTGGTGTTACGATTTTATTGATATGAATTAATAATTCACCAGTAGGCTTGATTTCTACAACCTCTGCTCCTTGTTTTTTAGCTTCTCGTAAAGCACGTGCAATGGCTGGTTGTGTTATAGTAGGTTGGCGGTGTGCCATATCTGTTCCCCTTCATTTTAGATGCAATTCCCCCGTGGCGTGAATCACGCTGGTGTTTAAAAGTTGGTTTTTCGGTGTTAGAAACGGCTTATAGAGATACTATAAGATTAGTAGTTCGTTATTTTCTCATCTGGTTTTTTCTCTAGTTGAGATTCTTCTATCGTCATCAATCCAGTCGTTCCAACATACACATGCATCACCGTAAATTTTTGCATGACCGTAAATATGCGCATCACCGTAAACTTGCGCATTGCCGTAAACACGCGCCCTATCGTAAATGTATGCCTCACCGTAAACTTGTGCATTGCCATAAACTTCTGCATTATCAAAAACGTGCGGTTCACCGCAAATATATGCATCACCGTAAACTTCTGCATGACCGTAAATGCATGGTTCATCGAAAACTTCTGCTTTGCCATAAATACGAGAATTGCCGTGAACCTCGGCATAACCGTAAACATGTGCATTTTCGTAAACCTTAGCATCATCATAAACCTTGGCATAACCCCCAACCCAGCAATTGCCATCATGACTTAGATTGTCTTCTTTCTCGATATAGCCGCCAAGATCACCTTTCTTGACGTCCCCCAAATCTCTCAGTGCACGAATGCGGTGGAGAGTTTTGCCATCAACCTCAGTTGTTTCATCAGTAAGTTCATATTTCTTTTCCATGGTTTATTTCCTTGATTTGCGCACAATCCACCCGTAGCGTGAATCACGCATGTGTTGAAAGTGTTAGGAAAGGGTGGGGGGCTAGAGGTTGTAGATGCCCCCCATATGTAAAAAGTTTGTAAGTTTATTTTTTAAATGTGCTTAATTTCATA